>JBJMLP010000001.1:0-14947 GCA_045805245.1 Actinomycetota bacterium
AGTACCTGGATCGCGCCAAGGACTTCGTCGACGCGCACGGCCTGCCGCTCTCCTCGCCGCGGGTTGCGCTCCTCGATCTCGCCTATCACGACGTGAATCGGAACCGAGGTCTGTACTACGTGATCGAGCGGAGCGGTCAGGCCGACCGCATCGCGACCGACGCGGAGATCCAGCAGGCCGTCCGGGAGCCTCCGCAGACCACGCGCGCGAAGCTCCGAGGAGACTTCATCCGCAACGCCAAGCAGAAGCGTCGCGACTACACGGTCGACTGGGTGCACCTCAAGCTGAACGACCAGGCGCAGCGGACGGTGCTGTGCAAGGATCCGTTCCGTTCGACCGACGATCGCGTGGAGCAGCTGATCGCGCACATGTGAACGGCCGCAGGGTCAGCTGCCCGCGTCCCTTTCCCATGTGCGCGAGCCGGCGGCCATACGCCCCGCGAGGATCCCGGCGGCTCCGCCCGCGAGGAAGAACGCAGGGTCCGCTGTCGGGGTCCTTCCCATAGAGTCGATCTCCACCCCCCGGCGTTCGAGCTCGGCGAGCGCGGGTGCGCCGTCGACCTCGACGAGCTGGTGGCGCTCCTCCAGCCTGGCGGCGCGGAGGGCGTCCCACACGATGTCGCGCTGCGCGTCGTCCTCGAGCGCCGGAACGGCGACGTTCACTCCCGGACCGGCGACATGTTGGAGGATCGTCTGCGAGTGGTGGGAGAGTCCGCGGTGTCGTTCCCGTTCGTCGGCGAAGCTGATGCGAAGCGATGCGATCGGGCGGCCGGCAAGCGCCGCCGCTGCGTTCAGCGCATTGCCGCCCCCGAGCGCGCTCACGCCCCAGGTCGTCTCCGTGCCGAGATTGCCCGGCCCATCGGCGACGATCACCACGTCCGCCTCGACGACGTTCCGAGCCGCCAGGAGGCCCGACCAGGTCGTCACGGTCTCCAGCTCGCCGCCGAAGGCCTGGCCGCTCGTGATGAACGCGTCGACGAGGTCGGTCTCCCGCAGGCGCGGCACGAGCCGCGAGAACGCTCCCGCGAGCCCGGCGCCGTCCGTCATCACGTACGCGATCCGCTGGGCGCCGGCGAGACGCGCGCCCGCCGAGATCGGTGCCATCAGCGAGTGCAGCGGAGCGACCACGACGGGCAGGCCGCCGAGCGTCCCGGAGATGGCGCTCGCATGCGTCTCCTCCACCGTCGAGACCGCGGTCTGGAGCGGCGTGTACCGGGCTTTCATCACGCGGCCCACGTGATTGAGCTCGGTACCCCGGGAGTCTTCCACGGCCACCACGAAGTCCCAGCCGCCGGTCCCGAGGCCGAGCGACGTCGCGGTCGTGTTCAGGATCACCGCGTCGCCCTTCGCCACGGCGCCGGTGAGGTCCGGATAGGCGATCGCCGGCCGCGCTCGTCCCTCCACCTCGACGGAGAGCTCCACCGCTCCCGGCCGCTCATGCCGGACGGAGAGCACGACGCCGCGGCGGAGGCGGACCGTCATCGGGAGGAGGCGGTCGACATGACGGAAGTATTATCCGCGTCCGATGCAGGCGCTCGAACGGCTCGTCAACCTGGTCGCCCTGCTGCTGAACGCGCGCACGCCGCTGTCGTTCGAGCAGGTCCGTGAGGCCCTTCCGGCCTACGAGCAGGGGGACCTCACGACCGCGAAGCGCATGTTCGAGCGGGACAAGGACGCGCTCCGCGACGTCGGGATCCCGATCGAGCTCCAGGCGACCGACGTGTGGGAGGTCGAGGAGGGCTACGTGATCCCGAAGGATCGCTACTACCTCCCGGAGATCGACTTCACGCCCGAGGAGGTCTCCGCGCTCTTCGTCGCGGCCCTCGCTCCGGGAGAGGAGGACTCGGCCGGAACGGCGGTTCGCAAGCTGATCGCGGGCGTCGACGCGAGCGCGCTCGGCGCGTTGTCGGCTCGCCCCGTCGCGCTGGGGCCCGACCGCGGAGGAGAACGGATCGGCGCGGTCGCGCGGGCGATCCAGGACGAGCGGGCGGTTCGGTTCCGATATCGCGATGCGGCCGGAGGCGTCTCCGACCGGGAACTCGAGCCGTACGGTCTCCTCGCGCGCTCCGGCCAGTGGTACGTGGTGGGGAACGACCGGGGGCGCGGCGAGATCAGGGCGTTCCGGATCTCGAGGATCGAGGGTGACGTCGCGGACGCCGGTGAGGGAGCTCCGCCGCCGGAGGGGTTCTCGGCCGCGGAGCACGTTACCGCCGGCCCCTGGCAGGAGGACGAGGACGCCACGGCCGTCGTCGCGCTTTCTCCTGACGTGGCCTGGTGGGCCTCCCCGAGCGGCGGCGCCGTGCGGGCGGACGGATGGACGGAGGCCGGCATCGAGGTCCGCAATCGCGACACGTTCGTGGACTGGGTGCTCTCGCTCGGCCCCGACGCGGAGGTCCTCGCGCCCCCTCAGCTCCGCGACGCGGTCGCGGAGCGCCTGAGGAGGCTCCTTGCCGCGCGCTAACGCCGGGGGAGAGGCGCGTCCTCCTCGCGCCTCCGAGCGCCTCCGCCGGCTCCTCTCCGTCGTGCCTTACGTGATCCAGCACCAGGGTGCCGAGCTCTCGGAGCTGAGCTCGGTGTTCGGCGTGTCGGAGTCCGAGCTCGCGCAGGACCTCGACCTGCTGTTCGTCTCGGGCCTTCCGCCGTACGGCCCCGGAGACCTGATCGCGGTCCGGATAGAGGACGGCCGCGTCTGGATCGACATGGCCGACTACTTCGACCGGCCGCTGCGCCTGACGCGGAACGAGGCGCTCGCGCTGTACCTCCGCGCCACGGAGCTCGCCGCGACGCCCGGGCTCCCGGAAGCCGGCGCCGTTCGCTCGGCGCTCGCGAAGCTCGAGGTGGCGCTCGGTCCCGCGGAGCTCGGAGCGCTCTCCGGTCACGTCGAGGCCTCAGGGGAGGACGAGGCGACCGGAGCGCTGGGAACGCTGCGCGATGCCGTGGCGCGGCGGGAGCGCGTGGAGATCGAGTACTACGCGGCCTCGTCCACCGAGACCTCCGTCCGCACGATCGATCCCGAGGAGCTCTTCTCCGCGCTCGGGCACTGGTACGTCGTCGCCTGGGACGACCGTTCGAACGGCGAGCGCATGTTCCGCGTCGATCGCGTCCGGCGCGCGAAGGCGACGGGCGAGACCTTCGAGCCTCGCGGCCTTCTCGGCGCAGGCCGGCCCCTCTATTCGTCCTCGGAGGAGGATCGCACCGTTCGCCTGGCGCTGCGTCCGGCGGCCCGCTGGGTGGCGGAGTACTACCGGGCCGATGAAGAAGGGGAACGGGACGGCGAGGTGGTGGTGTCCCTGCCGGCCAGGCGGCTGGAATGGCTGGTCAGGCTGGTTCTGCGGCTCGGCCCGGACGCTCGGGTCCTGGAGCCCCCGGAGCTCGACGAGGCCGTCCGGAACCTCGCCGGAAAGTTGCTCGAACGGTACGGAGGGTCTGCGCCGAACGCCTCTTAAGGCCGGTCGAGGGCCGACCGATACATGGGGCATCATGACAACGATCCGGACAACGTGCCCGAAGTGCGGGGAAGTGGACATGGGCCCGGAGTCGATCCTCCTGTCGGTGATGGCGGGAGGTCGCGAGGGAACGTACCGATTCACCTGCCCGATGTGCACCGACGCAGTGGAGAAGCGCGCCGACCGCAAGATCGTCGCCCTGCTCGTCTCCGCCGGGGTGGACGTGGCGGGGGAGTCGGAGGAGGGTCAGGCCGAGTTCGAGGCGATGACGCCGCTCTTCGACGACGAGGAGCAGGAGATGCCGGACGGCCCCTCCTTCACCGCCGACGACCTGATCGAGTTCCACTTCCTGCTCGAGGACGACCGCTACATCCAGGACTTCCTGACGCCGCGCTGAGCTCCGCCGTCGGGCTCCGCTGCTCGGTGCGGCTGCCGTGTTGGGGTCCTGAGACGCGATCGGCCCGCCCTCGGGCCTGCGGCTCAGGAGAGGGGGCGGCGGTAGACTGGTTCCGAGGGCCGGAGGCGCCCAGCCAGAAACCATGTTCAACATCGGTCCCCTGGAATTGATGGTCATCCTGATCGTCGCCCTCGTGGTCGTGGGGCCCAAGCGGCTCCCCGAGGTGGGCAAGACGATCGGAAAGTCGCTGCGCGAGTTCCGCCGAGCGACCGATGAGGTCAAGCAGTCCTTCGACTTCAACTTCGACGACGACTTCGACCCGGATCCTCCCGCGGCCACGCGACACGTGGAGACGCTCCCGGACTCGGATGAGTTTCCTGCCCGGCACGTGGAGACCCTCCCCGCAGGCGACGAGCTCCCGGGGGAGCGCTTCGACGGGTTCGAGGAGCCCGAAGGCCTCGAGGATGCCGGTGACGCCCCGCAGGTGCTCGACGGGCATCAGAACGGGGGTACCGTCCAGCTTCCGGAACCGGAGGTCGTGGACGAGCCCGAATACCGGCGCTCGTCCGGTTCTCCGAACGGCGAGCAGCCGGCTACGCCTCCTTCATCTCCGCCCGCCGCGGAGCCCGACTAGCCGGGGCGCCCGGCTCCGGTTCCCGGTATGCGACTGATCCCGCGGGTCCGCTCCCGTAAGGACGACGAGGGCGCCATGACCCTCGTCGAGCACCTGGAGGAGCTCCGGGCGCGCATCACGAAATCGCTGATCGCGATCATCGTCGGCGGCGTGGTCGGCTGGTTCCTCTACGGGACGGTGATCCAGCTTCTCCTGAATCCGTACTGCGACTACATCAAGGGGCTTCCGAAGAACTCACAACCCACGAACGGGTGCCACCTCTATTTCCTGGGCGCGATCGACGGCGTCCTCATCAAGCTGAAGGTCGTTCTGTTCATCGGTCTCGCGCTGGCGTTGCCGTACGTGCTGTACCAACTGTGGGGATTCATCGTTCCGGGGCTCACGCGTCGGGAACGTCGCATGGCGATCCCGTTCGCCATCACGTCGACGCTGCTGTTCCTGCTGGGATGTCTGTTCGCCTACGTGACCCTGCCGAAGGCGCTTCAGTTCCTCCTCGGGTTCAGCGGTCCCGATTTCGCCCCGCTCCTGACGGGCGACAAGTTCCTGGGATTCGTCATCATCGTCGCGCTCGCGTTCGGCCTGTCGTTCGAGTTCCCGATCGTCCTGGTCTTCCTCTCGATCGTGGGCGTGCTCCCGAGCCGAAAGTTGCGGGACTGGCGCCGGCCCGCATATCTGTTCATCGCGGTCTTCGCCGCGGTGGTCACACCGAGCGCCGACCCCTACACGATGTGCGCCATGATGTTCCCGATGATGCTCTTCTACGAGGGCGCTATCCTTGTCGCCCGTCTGCTGAAGAAATAGCCCTTCTGATCGATCCCAGGAGCTTCCTCGACCCATGGCCATCAAGGGAAAGACCAAGGCGCGGAGCCGCCGGTCCGTCACGCCCGGGCCGAAGCCGGTCTACGTGGTGCCGAAGAAGCACCTCCTCGCGCGGCGATCGGTTCAGTTCGCGCTGCTCGGCCTCCTGATCGTGGGAGCGATCGCCGGCATCACCTACGGCTTGATCCACGAGCGCGACCAGCAGCAGGCCACGGAGCTCGAGCAGCGGCTCTCCGACACGATCGGGAGCTACAAGGACCAGATCGCGGCCGCCCTCACGAGCGACGTCGGCCAGCCGAACCAGACGAGCGGTTTCGACGTGACGCCCGCGGCCGTCGCGCTGATCGAGCCGCTCAAGACGGGGAAGAATGTTCCGGCGGATGCCGAGAAGACGGCGAGCGATGCCGCCGCGTCCGCGAAGAAGGCGGCATCCACGATCGACGCGATCGACACGACGAAGCTCATGGGCGGGAAGGGATTCGACGCGACGACCGTGACGACCGTCCAGGATTCGCAGACCGGGATGGTGAACGGCCTGAAGCTCTACGCCACCCTCGACGACACGATCGCGAAGGCGGCGGCAGCGAGCGGCGCGGAGCGCGCGCAGCTCATCGCGGTGGCGGACGACCTCGCGCCGACGGCGAAGAACATCTTCGACGACGGCTACCAGAGCTACATCGAAGCGCAGATCATCGGCCACGTGTATCAGCCGCAGGTTCCACAGGGACCCGGAGGCATCCCTCCGGGCGCCGGAGTTCCTCCCGGTAGCGGCATCCCCCCGGGCGCGGGCATCCCGCCGGGCGCGGGCATCCCACCGGGGGCCGGCATCCCGCCGGGCGCCGGAGTTCCTCCGGGCGGAACCGTTCCCGGGGCCGGAGTGCCTCCCGCGCCCGGAGGAACCGGTTCGGGGTCCGGAGGTTCGGGCGGCGGGAACGGCGGCGGCAACGGCGGAGGCGGCGGCAACGGCGGAGGCGGCGGCAACGGCTGATCGCAGATCGGCGCCGGCTCGATGAGCGACGGGATCCTGTTCCTCCACGGCTGGCCGCTCGACGCCAGGATGTGGGAGTCGCAGCTCTCCGCGTTCAGCGGTCGGTGGCCGGTCGCCGCGCCGCACATGCCCGGCTTCGGAGGAACGCCCGGCGCCGGCGACGTGATGACGATGTCGAGCGCGGCCTCCCGTGCGCTGGAGTCACTCGACGCCGCGGAGATCGACCGCGCCGTGGTCGTCGGTAGCTCCATGGGCGGCTACGTGGCCTTCGAGCTGTGGCGCAGCGCACGGGAACGTATCGCGGGACTCGTGCTCGCGAACACCCGCTCGGGGGCCGACAACGACGAGGGACGGGAGCGACGCCGAAACCTCGCCGCCCGTCTCCGGGCGGAGGGGAGCGGCTTCCTGCTCGCCGATCCGCCGCCCTTGCTCTCCGACGACGCGGCCCCGGAGGTGCGTGAGCGGCTCATGGCGATCTTCGCCGACCAGCCGGCCGAGTCGATCGCCGCGGCGTCGCTCGGGATGGCGGAACGGCCGGACTCCACGCCGGATCTCGCGACGATCGACGTCCCGACCGGTGTCGTCACCTCGACCGGTGACACCCTGATCCCGGCGGAGCTGTCCACGCCGCTCGCGGAGCACATCGCCGGCGCGGAGCTCACGGTGCTCGAGGGCGCCGGGCACATGTCCGGACTCGAGGATCCGGCCGGCCTCAACGAGGCCGTGGCGCGCGTGGTCGATCGGAGTCTCGGCTAGCCTCGGGGACTTCGTTTCGAGGAGGGGACCGAGCGCCCCGTAGACTTGGAGCGTGAGCTCCCCCCTCCCTTCAACGGCGCTCGAGCGCTTCGCGACGCGATATCCGTTCCCCCTGGACGACTTTCAGCGGGAGGCGATCGATGCGCTCTCCGCCGGAGAGTCGGTGCTCGTCGCGGCTCCGACGGGTTCGGGCAAGACCGTCGTCGCCGAGTTCGCCGTCGAGCGGGCGCTCGAGAGCGGCCGAAAGGCCTTCTACACGACACCCCTGAAGGCGCTCTCCAACCAGAAGTTCGGCGACTTCGTCGCCCGCCACGGCGCTCCGAACGTCGGGCTGCTGACCGGCGACAACTCGATCAACTCGGAGGCTCCGATCGTCGTGATGACGACGGAGGTTCTCCGCAACATGATCTACGAGCGGAGCTCGACCCTCGAGGGGCTCGGCTGTGTCGTGATGGACGAGGTCCACTATCTGCAGGACCCCTACCGCGGCGCCGTCTGGGAGGAGATCCTGATCCACCTCCCGCTGACGGTGCCGGTCGTGTGCCTGTCGGCGACGATCTCGAACGCGGAGCAGTTCGGCGAGTGGATCGGCACCCTCCGCGGCACGACGCGCGTGGTGATCGAGGAGCGGCGGCCGGTCCCTCTGGAGCACCACTACCTGATCGGTCGGGAGCTGCACGCGATGCACGTCGAACGCGACGGGGACGCCGTGGCGAACCCCTACATCGTCTCCCTGGAGCGCGACGAGCTCCGTCACAGCTCTCACCGTCGCCGGTCCGACGGGCGACGGCAGTCGGAGTACCGTCGCCGCCCGCGGGAAGGTCACCGACGCGTCTACGTCCCGGCCCGCGAGGATGTCGTGGAGGTCCTTCAAGACGCCGGCATGCTTCCCGCGATCTATTTCGTCTTCAGCCGGGTCGGCTGCGATCGAAGCGTGGAGTACGTGGTCGGCTCGGGCCTCCGCCTGACGACGCCGGAGGAGGCGCAGCGGATCCGCGACTACGCGGAGATGCGTGCCGCATGGATGGACGAGGACGACCTCGTCACGTTGGGCTTCTACGAGTTCCTCGAGGCGCTCTGCGCGGGCGTCGCCGCGCATCACGCGGGGATGCTCCCGATGTTCAAGGAGACGGTCGAGGAGATGTTCGAGGCCGGTCTCGTCAAGGTCGTCTTCGCGACGGAGACGCTCTCCCTGGGGATCAACATGCCGGCGAAGACCGTCGTGATCGAGGACCTGTGGAAGTTCCAGGGGGAGCGCCACGAGGTCCTCACCCCGGGGGAGTACACCCAGCTCACGGGCCGGGCCGGTCGGAGAGGCATCGACGAGATCGGCCACGCGGTCGTCCTGTATCAGAAGCAGGTCCGCTTCGAGCAGGTCGCGTCGCTCGCGACGACGAGGACCTACGAGCTGCGGTCGTCGTTCCGCCCCTCGTACAACATGGCCGTGAACCTCGTGCGCAACTACACCCCGGAGGAGGCTCATCACCTGCTGAACTCCTCCTTCGCGCAGTTCCTCACGGACCGGAGCGTCGTCGCGCTCGAACGCGAGCTGGAGCATGATCGCGCCTACCTCGACGGCTACCGCGAGCAGATGGCATGCGACCGCGGTGACTTCTTCGAGTACTGGGGCCTGCGCGAGCGCGCGGAGAGGGTGCGTGAGGAGGCGCGCAAGGGCCACGAGCGCGCGGTGGGGGAGGAGGTCCGAGACGCGCTCGCCTCGCTCAAGCCGGGCGACGTCATCTTCGTGCCCCGCGCGCGGCGGCGCGGGCTCGCCGTCGTGATCAACGTCCGGGAGGGCCGACCCACGGTCATGACGCAGGACCGTCGGATGACGCGGCTCAATGCCCGAGACTTTCCGGAGCCGCCGGTGTCGCTCGCGCGGATCCAGCTCCCCAAGGCCGGCAATGCCCGGCAGCCTCGGTACCGCCGCGACGTCGCAGCGCGGCTCGTGACGCTCGACGTCCGGCCGCCGAAGTCGAAACGACAGGCCGTGGATCCCGACGCGGAGCGGCAGGCGGAGCGTTTGGAGCAGCAGGCCGCGCGACACCCGTGCGCGTCGTGTCCCGATCTCGCGGAACACGAGCGGTGGGCGCTCCGCGCCTCGAAGCTCGAGGAGCGGATCGCTCGCGCGGAGCGACACATCCGCGCTCGGACCGAAACCGTTGCGGTCCAGTTCGATCACGTCCTCGAGGTCCTCCACGAGCTCGAGTACGTCGACGGCTTCACGATCCGGCCGAAGGGAGCGATGCTCGCCCGGATCTACGGCGAGTCGGACATCCTCGTTACGGAGGCGCTCGCGGAGCGGCTCTTCGAGGGCCTCTCGCCCGGGGAGACCGCTGCGCTCGTCTCCGCGCTCGTCTACGAGTCTCGGGAGCGGTTCCCGAAGCCGGGGGAGATGCCGACGGGCGAAAGCTCCTCGCGGATGCGGGAGCTCTCCGGAACCTGGCGGCGCGTCCGACGGACCGAGGAGTCACATCACGTCGAGCTCTCCCGTGAGCTCGACATCGGATTCGCGACGCCAGCGTTCCACTGGGCGGAGGGCAAGCCGCTGGAGGACGTCCTCCACGAGACGGAGATGGCACCGGGGGACTTCGTGCGCAACTGCAAGCAGCTGATCGATCTCCTGAGGCAGATCGAGGACGTCGCTCCGGAGCCCGCGAGCGCAGCGGTGCGTGCCGCACGGAACGCGATCAACCGGGGCGTCGTTGCTTACACCGGGGTCTGAGCGGGCTGATGGCGAGCGCGTTCGGACCCCTCACGGTGATCGTCAACCCGCACGCCGGGCGCAGCCACGTCGCGCAGGAGATCCCCGAGCTCGAGCGCACGCTGCAGGCGAGGAAGCTCCCGTATACCCTCCATCGGACGGAGGGCCCCGGCGACGCGACGCGCATCGCCCGGGAGTCCCTCGAAGCGGGCGGGCGCTACCTCGTTGCGGTCGGCGGGGACGGCACCGTCCAGGAGGTCGTGAACGGCATGATCGAGAACGACCGGCCGGTCGCGCCGGACGCGGTGCTGGGGATGATCGCGGCCGGGTCCGGCGCCGACCTCGTTCGAACGTTCGGTCTCCCCGGAGACGCCTCCCGCGCCTGCCTGCACCTCCAGGGCGAGAACGTCTATCCCCTGGACATCGGAAAGATCACCTACACGACGGCCGACGGTGGCACCGCGTCGCGTTACTTCGCGAACATCGCGGAGGCGGGACTCGGCGGAGCCGTCGTCCGCCGGTCGGACAAACTTCCGAAGTGGTTCGGCCGCGCGAAGTACTTCTTCGGCTTCTGGCTGACGCTGCCTCGCTTCAAGATCGCGGACGTGAAGCTTGTCGCCGACAACAAGTCCTACGAGGGGCCGGCGTTCAACGTCGTGATCGCGAACTGCCAGTTCTACGGGGGAGGGATGAAGATCTCCCCCCGCTCGTTCCCCGGCGACGGTTCGATCGACGTCCTCGTCCTCAAGGGTCCGAAGTCGGACGCGTTCACGATGCTGCCGAAGGTGTACCAGGGCGAGCACCTGCCGCATCCGCATATCGCGGAGTTCCGGGCGCGCAGGGAGATCCGCGTCGACGCGGAGCGGCCGCTCCTGATCGAGGCCGACGGCGAGGAGCTCGGAACCACGCCCGTCTCAGTGGAGGTCCTTCCACAGGCGGTCCGGCTGAAGATCTGAGCGTCTCGCTAGGCGGGTCGGACCTTCGTTCCCTCGGGCGTGTCCATCACCTCGAGGCCCATCGCGGCGAGCTCGTCGCGGATCCGGTCGCTCGTGGCCCAGTCCTTGCGTGCCCGGGCCTCGTCGCGCTCCCGAACGCGGTGCTGGGTCTCCTCGTCCGGCTCGTAGCCGTCCCTCGCGAACCGGTCGAGGTCCAGGCCGAGCACCGTGTCCCACGACGCGAGCAGCGTGTACTTCTCGCCGGGGGGAACCTCGGCCGCCGAGACGAGCTCGTTCATCACCTTCACGGCCCTCGGCATGTCCAGGTCGTCGGCGACGGCGTCTCGGAACCGGCGATCGAACTCGCGAGCTCCGTCACCGGCCGCGGAGGCGGTGGGGGCCCATTCGGTCATCCGGTTGCGGAGCTGACGGAGACGCCGGTGTGCGTCCTCCATGGCCTCCCAGGAGAAGTCCATCTCGCTCCGGTACCTGGTGCCGAACGTGAGCAGGCGGAAGGCGAGGGGATCCAGGTCCCGCTCGATCACCTCCGGAACGCGCACGACGTTCCCGGTCGACTTCGCGATCTTCTGGCCGGAGAGCCGCAGGTGTCCTCCGTGCACCCAGGTGGAGACCACCGGATGCTCGACCGCTCCTTCCGACTGCGCGATCTCGTCCTCGTGGTGCGGAAAGATGAGGTCGTTGCCCCCGGTATGGATGTCGAAGCGGTCGCCGAGATACTTCATCGACATCGCCGAGCACTCCACGTGCCAGCCGGGGAACCCCTCGCCCCACGGGCTCTCCCATTTCATGAGCCTTCCGGAGCCGGCTCCCTTCCAGAGGGCGAAGTCGGCGGGAGCCCGCTTGCGCGGATCGGTCTCCAGGTCCCGGTGGCCCGGGCGGAGCTTGTCGAGCGTGTTTCCGGAGAGCTTGCCGTACTCGGGGAACGACGAGACGTCGTAGTAGACGCTTCCTCCCTCGACGGCGTACGCGTGGCCGCGGTCGATCAGGGTCTGCGTGAGGTCGATCATCTCGGGGATGTGCTCGGTGGCCTTCGGATACCGACTCGCCGGGAGGATGCCGATCGCGGCGGCGTCCTCGAAGACGGCCTTCGCGTATTTCCCCGCGATCTCCAGCGGCTGGAGTCCCTCGTCCTCCGCGGCGAGCAGCATCTTGTCGACGGCCTCTTCGGAGGACTCGTCGGTCATGTGACCCACGTCGGTGATGTTCATGACTTGTGTGACCTCGTATCCCTCGAAGGTCAGTGCGCGGCGAAGGAGGTCGGCGAGCAGGAAGGTCCGGAGGTTTCCGAGGTGCGCGTAGCGGTAGACCGTTGGGCCGCAGGTGTACATGGAGATCCTGCGGTCGTCGATCGGGGTGATCTCCTCGACCCGGCGGGTCAGCGTGTTGAAGAGGCGCACGGTCGCGCAAGCATACGGGTCGGAGCCGCCGGCGGGAGAACGTTCCGGCGCGCCGGTTGAGCGCGGCTACGGGGCAAGCGGGCGGCCCTCGAACGGGATCGAGAGCACCACGGTCGTGCGCGTCTGGACGCCGCCCTTCTCGCGGATGCGTCGGAGGAGGTCCTCCAGATCGCTCGTCGTGCGGGTGCGCACCTTGAGGAGGTAGTTGGCCTCGCCGGCGACGCTCAGGCAGTCCTCCACCTCGGGGAACTCCACGATGCGTTCGGGAAGGTCATCCGCCTGCTTCGGATCGAGCGGCATCACCGCGACGATCGCCGTGACGAAGAGGCCGACCGTCTCCGGGTCCACCTCCGCGCGGTAGCCGCGGATCACTCCCTGCTGCTCGAGCTTCCGCACGCGTTCGTGCACCGAGCTCGCGGAGAGCCCGACCTGCCTCGCGACGTCCGCGTACGTGGCGCGGCCGTCCTGCTGGAGGGTGGCGAGGATCTGGAGGTCGCGAGGATCGACCATGCGCGCATTCTAGGTTGCCGCTCGGCTCCCTACGTCGGATGGAGCACCCGTTCCGGACGGGTGACCCCTCTGGGTGAAGAAACATCCTCCCGACGGACCATTGTTGGGATCCCGACCCGGAGGTACAACATGCGCGAGTGACACGAGCCTGCCCTCCTCCGGGCGAAACCGGAGGGGGGCAGTGTGCTTCTGGGGTCTTCCGCGTCGCCCGACGAGCCGCCCGTGAGCTTCGAGGCCGTTCCGAAGCCGGGCGGCGTTCGAGTGATCGCCCGGCTCTCCGATCCCGTCGCTGCCGGATACCGCGACGCGGTCTCGCAGGTCGTTCCGCGCATCGAGGCGAGCCTCGGCGCGGCCGTCGCTGCCGAACGCCTCCTCGTTCGGTCGCCGCGCGAGCGTTCGGGCATCATTCCGGTCGGGCTCCGCGAGGCTCGCGCGCGGGCACGTTCACGAGCGCACGTTCTCGCGGTCGCGAGACCCGGCCCCGTGGTCCTTGCGGACGTCCGCTCCTGCTACGCGGGGATCCGGCCATCCGTCGAGGAACAGCGCCTCGTCGGGCTCGGAGCTCACCGCGCCGCTCTCGATGTTCGCGCGCAGCTGGAGCGATTCGGCGAGCTCGGCGTCGACGGGTTGCCCGTCGGACCACGCGAGTCGGCGTTGCTCGCGAACGCGGTTCTCGGGGTCATCGACGAGGAGATCGTCGCGGCGGGAGCTTTCCACGTCCGCTGGGTCGACGACCTCGCCATCTTTCCCGGGAACGCGGACCCTGAGCGCGTCCTGGAACGGCTCGCGGAGATGCTCGATCGTCTCGGCCTCTCCCTCGCGACGGAGAAGTGCGCGATTGGGACGCTCGATGCGACGCGCTTCGGGCGGTCGCTCCTGACGCGCGCCCCACGGGCTTCGCGCCTCTGCGCGTCGCTCGGATAAGCTGCGCCGCGAAATGCGGACGCTCTATCGCGCCTCGCGTGTCCACACGCTCTCCCACGCGCCGGTGGGGGAGTGGATCCTCCTCGACGGCCGCCACGTTCAGCGGACGGGAACCGGCGAGCCGCCGGGGGCGGACCGCGTCGTCGAGCTTCCCGGAGCGACGATCCTTCCGGGCTTCATCGATTCCCACGTCCATCTGACCGGAACGGGGATCCATCTCGCGGCTCCGGAGGCCTCGGCGGCCCGCTCGGCGCAGGAGCTCCTCGGCGTCGTGCGCTCGGTGACGGCCGGCCGCAAGGAGCCGCTGTTGATCCACGGCTACGACGAGACGAAGTGGGACCGGCCGGACGTCCCTTCGCTCGCCGAGCTCGACTCGGCCGCGGCGATCCCGGTCCTGCTCGTCCGGATCGATGGGCACGCGGCGCTCGTCAACTCCGCGGCCCTGGAGGCATCCGCCGTCGGCGACGTGCCGGGCCTCGAGCGAGATGCGAGCGGGCGGCCGACGGGTCTCCTGACACAGGAGGCGAGCGAGCGTCTCCGTCGGTGGTTCTCCGAGCGGCTCTCGGCGAGTGATATCCAGGGCCATCAGCTCCGAGCCGGAGCGCTCGCCGCCTCCCGGGGGGTGACGAGCGTCCACGAGATGTCGATCGCGAAGGAGCGAGGTCTCCGCGACGTGGAGATCCTGCTCGAGCACCGGGAGCGGCTTCCGGTCGACGCCGTGATCTATCTCGCGACGACGGACATCCCGCAGGCGATCGACCTGCGGTTCCCCCGTGTCGGCGGCGACCTCGCGATCGACGGCTCGATCGGTGCGAGGACCGCACAACTGAGCGAGCCCTACGTCGACGGACCCGGGTCCGGCGCCGCGTATCTCGACGGCGACGCCCTGCCCGAATTCCTGCACGCCGCGCACAACGCCGACCTGCAGGTCGGCATCCACGCGATCGGGGACGCCGCGATCGAGCGGCTCCTGCAGGCGTGGGAGCGGATCTACTCGACGCTCGATTCCCGGGGGCGCAGGCACTTCCGCGCCCGGCGCCACCGGATCGAGCACTTCGAGATGCCGTCCGACGTGCACATCGAGCGCGCGGCGATGCTCGGCTTGGCGGTCTCGGTCCAACCGGCGTTCGACGCCGAATGGGGTTTCCCGGGCGAGCTCTACGATCTGCGGCTCGGCCGGGGGCGCTCCGCCGCGATGAACCCGTTCCGAACGCTGATCGAGCGGGGGATCGAGGTCGGTGCCGGCTCCGACACTCCGATCACGCCGCTCGACCCCGTCGCCGGCATCGCGGCGCTCGAGACCCATCACGACGAGAGCCAACGGCTCAGCCGCGTGGAAGCGATCCGGCTGTTCACGCGGGGGAGCGCATACCTCGCACACCAGGAGGAGAAGAAGGCTCGTCTCACGCCCGGTGCG
>JBJMLP010000002.1:0-3111 GCA_045805245.1 Actinomycetota bacterium
ACAATATTACACTAAAAGAATCTCTTCCTATATAACCCCTGGAAGGACGGTGCGACCTTCGACGTCCATGCGCCGAGCGTCGGGGAACCGTTCGAGGAGCTCCTCCAGCGAACCGGCGGCAGCGATGCGGTCGCCGTGGATCGCGAGCGCTTCCGCCCAGGGAGGTCCACCCGGCGCGGAGGTGAAGACCCTCCCGCCGGAGATGAGGATGTCTCGTTCGTGTTCCGCGCCCATGCCCCGACCTAGTTTCGCGCGATCGAGGCTGCATGCTCCCCGAAAGATCCGTCCCTTTTCAACTCCAGCAGAAGGGCTGCATGCAGTTCTCTAGCGTCCGGTCAGGCTGAAGTGCATGTAGTCCTTGATCGAGCTCCAGTTGCCGCCCCAGCCCCAGCCGATGCGGGCGAAGGCGCGGACGACGACGCCGTCGGAGCGGATCACTCCGGGCGCGCGGATCGATCGGTCCACGTACGGCTTCGCGGCGCGGCGGAGTACCTTCCCGTCCGTTCCGATGTACGGGTTCTGCATGGGGTTGATGTCGATCGCCCAGCCGTAGGAGTGCTGCGAGATGCTGCCGGGATTCCCCGTCGCGGGGCGGCAATTGAACGAGGCGGTCACGTCACGCTTGTCGTCGTACCGGTCGGCATTCGGCTTGTACTTCCGGGCGAGCGCGATGTGCTTGATGCGGAATCCCGCGGAGTACAGGCGCTCGAAGACGCCGCGGACGTCCTCCACCACGCGCTGGTTCAACACCAGCGGCCCGGAGTGAACCTCGCCGTCGAACCCGTGGTAGTCGACCGTGAGCACCCGGAGTTGCGAGAGCGGCACCGGACATCCGGGATGCCAGTTCTTGTGGCGGACCTGGCGCAGAAGCTCTCCTCGGAGTGGCGTGATCGAGGAGTCGAACCCGCGCGGGTTGGCCGGCTCGGACGGCGGCGTCCCGCTCGGAGCCACCGGTGCGCTCGGCACGACCCGCGCCGGCGTCGTGTTCGCCGATGCCTGGGGCGTCCTCCGCTCACTCGCCGCTCCGGAACTGCACGCGGCGCCGAGGACGGCGAGACTAGCCAACACGAGGATCAACCGCGCTGCACCCATCTCGGAAAGGAGACCGACTGCGAGCGCGCGCGGTTCCCTGCTCATTCCAGAGCGATCCACACGATCAGCGCTCCGGCCGCCGCGCACGCCGCCGCACCGAGGAACAGCGCGGACGCGCCGAGATGCGTGAACACGATCCCTCCGACCGCCGAACCGATGATCGGAGCGAGATCGCGGCTCGTTCCGAGGAGGACCTGACCCGTGTTGCGGAACTCCCGCGGAACAATCTTTCCCGTGATCAGCACGAGGGAGGGATACACGAGCGCGAACGCGATGCCGCTCGCAGCCCGGAGGATCGCCACGGTGCTCGGGTCCTGCGTCGCCGCCCATCCGAGCATCGTCGCGACGTACATCGCGACCCCTGCCGCGTAGATCGTCCGCTGCGAGAACCTCCGCCCGATCGCTCCTCCGGCCGCGAACACCGGAATCTCCACGATGGCCGCAAGCCCGGCGGAGAGGCCGACGAGGAACGGACCTCCTCCACCTCCGGCGATCACGAGCGGAACGAACGTCCACGCCGCCTGGGTCGCGGCCGTCGCGAGCGACGCGCCCAGCAGGAAGAGTCCAAGCCGGGGCGTCGCCCGGAAGGCCGCACCGACGGTTCCGAGACGCGAGCGGGTCGGCTCCATCTCCGCGGGCGCGTCGTGCGGGAAGCGGGACGCCACGAACGCGAACGCCACCGTGGACACCGCGTACAGCGGCAGCATCGACGCGAGTCCCTGCCGCTGGAAGTAGACGCCGAGGACGATCGTGGCCACCGCCCAGCCGGCACTCGCCCACAGCCGGATCGTTCCGTACTCCGTTTCGCGATCCGGAAGCGTTCCCAGCGCGAGCGCGTCGGAGAGTGGCGTTCCCGGAGCCTGCGCGGCGCCGAGGAGGATGACCGCCGCGAGGATCAGCCAGGGCGAGGTCCCGACGGCGAGGAGAACGAGCGCGGTCACACCGCTTGCGAGCGACGAGGTGACGAGCGTGCGGCGCGCGCCGACGCGCGTATCGGCGAAATGGCTCCAGAACGGGCCGGCGAAGAGCGAGGCCGCCTCCGAGGCCGCGACGACGAAGCCGATCTGGTCGGCGGCGAGACCCTGGTCGCGGAGCCACAGCACGAAGAACGGAAGGAAGATCGCGGTGGAGACGCCGCCGAGCGTGAAGAGGATCCGCGCGTTCCGCGTTCGGCGAGGAGACGCCTTCATCGAGCGGCGACGGCCAGCAGCCGCTCTGCCGTCCGCTCCCATGTCCATTCGCGCGCGACGAACGCGCTGAGGACCGAGCTCAGCTCGCGTCGTTCCTCTGGCGGGATCGCGAGGATGCGCTCCATCGCTGCGAGGAGGCGCGCGGTCGCACCCAGACCCGGCTCGAAGGAGAGCAGGCCCGGCCGGTCGATCGCGCCCTCCAGCGCGCCAGCCACCTCCGCGAGGCCGGAGTGGCGAGCGACGAGCGGGAACGCGCCGGCTGAAGCTCCCTCCGCCGCAACCATCCCGAAGGCCTCGACCAGCGTGGAAGGCACGACCTGCACGTCGAGCGCAGCGAGCGCGAGCGGGGCGTACCGGTGATCGAAGCGGCCGGTGAACGTGATGCGGGCGCGGAACGTTCCCCTCGACGGCGGAAGCGTGTCGAACTCGAGCTGCATGTCGGAAGCGTCCGCCAGCCAGCGTTCGGCGTCGTCGTCTGCCTCGTCGATCGCGACGACGAGGGCCTCGAGCCACTCCCGGAACCGTCCGAAGCCGATGACCGCTGTTCGGGCAGGCTCCGGAAGACGGGCTCCGGCCTCGATCACGCGCTCCGCGCCCTTCTCCACGATCAGCTTTCCGAAGTACCCGACGAGCGGCCCCTCGAAGTCGATCAAGGCGTCGATCCGCGCCGCGGCGTCGGGGTCCGGCACGGTCTGGTCGTAACGGAAGGCGAGGTCATCGAGCGTGTTGCCGTCGCGCTCGCGCACTGCCCCAAAAACCTGGTCGGTCAGCATCGCCGGGCGCCCGTTCGCGGTCGAGGCGTCCGCTCGCAGGCGATCGCGGAGCTCCG
>JBJMLP010000003.1:0-8565 GCA_045805245.1 Actinomycetota bacterium
GACCTGGGTCGTCGTGAACCTCCCTTTCGCCGTGGCGGCGTTCGGGAGCTGGAGCACGTTCTTCCGCTTCAACTCCACCCGGAGCCCGGACTACGACAGCCTCTGGTACATCGCGTGCCGGGCGATCACCGGCAAGCCGTACTGCACGCACGTCGGAACGATCGGCCTGGCCTCGTTCCTCGTCTTCGTTGGCGGATCGGTGCTCGTGTGGCGGTTGAAGGCGGCGCGGCATCCCGGCTTTCCCGCATGGACGTTCGGGTTCCCCCTCCTCGTGGTCTTCCTGCTCTCCAACAAGGTGTACTCGCCGCAGTACGGGCTCTGGCTCCTCCCGTGGTTTGCGTTCACGCTCCCCGACGTCCGGGTCTTCGCGGCGTTCGAGATCGCGGACGTCGCGGTGTTCGTGATGCGCTTCGGGTGGTTCGGCAACCTCGACCCGCACATCGGCGGGTGGGTGGACGGCGTGAGCTATGCGATGTTCGCGGCAGCGATCCTCGTGCGGGCGGCCATCCTGGTCTGGGCGCTGGTGGCATGGATCCGCCGTGAGCCGGAACGTCTTCCGCTCCTCGAGCCCGACTCCGCAGGCGCTCTCGCTGATGCGTGACGTCTCCGGCGCCGAGTCGCGAGGAACCGCGCCGCCAGCCGCGAGCTTCGTGGCGCTCCTGCTCGTCGCGACCGCCCTCTCGCTGGTGCTCGGGTACGCCCTGAAGGACAACTGCACGGACCAGCCCTGGGACGGACGGCAGTGGACGACGCTGTGCGCGAACGACGTCGTGTTCCTCTACTCGATCGACGACCTGCAGCACGACACGACGTTCCCCCCGCCGCACATCGAATACCCCGCCCTCATCGTGATGCTGATCGGACTCACGGCGCGGTTCGCGCATTCCGCGGGAGGGTTCCTCCAGCTGAACGGGCTGGTTGCGGTCGCCGCGGCGTTGGCCTCCGCGGCCATCCTGGCGCGGCTCGCTCCCGGCAGACGGGCACTGCTGTTCGCGCTCGCCCCTCCGCTCGCGTTGTACGCGTTCCAGAACTGGGACCTCATCGCGGTCGCGCTCACCCTCGGCGCGTTCTATCTCCTGGTCGCTCGCGATCAGCCGCGGGCCGCAGGGCTGTCCCTGGGATTCGGCGCAGCGGTCAAGATCTTTCCCGGCCTTCTGCTGCCCGCGTTCCTCGTGTTCGAGCAGTCGGCCGCTCGGACGCTTCGACCCACACCGCGGACGAAGACGCTCCTCGCCGGGTTCGCGATCGGGCTCGTGGTTCCGAACGCGATCCTGTGGGTGCTGTCGCACTCCGCCTGGGGATACTTCTGGAGCTTCCAGGCTCATCGATTTCCGAACCCCGAGACCTCGTGGTTCATGATCTTCCGGCATCTCCACGGGAGCGCGGTCGTGGAAGGCTGGTGGACGCACGGTTACGTGCGGCTCGTGAACGCCCTGTCGCTGGTGCTGTTCCTCGCCGTTGCCGGCTACGCCGTCGTGCGCGAGTGGCGGAGCGAACGCCCTCGCCTGTTCGAGCTCAGCCTGGCGATCGTGGCGATCTTCCTGCTCACCGCGAAGGTCTTCTCACCGCAGTACATGCTCTGGCTGCTGCCGTTCCTCGCGATCGTTCGGATCCCGTGGAAGGCCGTGGCCGCCTGCCTCATCACCGACGTCGCGGTGCTGCTCGCGATCAACTGGTATTACGCGGAGCTCGCGCGGGGCGGGAACTGGCAGACGATGCTCACGCTCCTCGAGATCGCGGTCTGGGCGCGCTACGCAGCGCTCGCGTGGGTGGCATGGGTGGCGCTCCGGCGTGCCCGGCAGAGCTCGCCCGCGGCGAAGCACGCCGCACTCCCGATCGCCTGAGGCCAGGACGGCGGTGGTATCGGCCGGTCCACCGACCGGTGCGTCCTACAGCATCCGCGGAGGTGTGTCCGGGCGCGTCTTCACTCGAGCCCGATCGCTCCATACGATGTTTTTTCGCGCCAGGGACTACACCTTCTGGCCCTCGGTGCCGACCCATACAATGAGGCGCGCACCAGGCGGGCCACGTCGCTGAGGAGGGCACGGGTGACGATCAAGGTAGCCATCGCAGACGACCACTCACTCGTGCGCCAGGGCCTGCGCCGCTACCTCGACATGGCGGACGGCATCGAGGTCGTGGGAGAGGCGGCGAACGGGCGCGATCTCCTCCAGCTCGTGCAGCAAACCGATCCCGAGATCGCGCTCGTCGACATCCGGATGCCCGAGATGGACGGCCTGGAGGCCGCCCGGGAGATCCGTTCCCGGTTTCCGAAGGTCGGTGTCATCATGCTCACCGCGTACGACGACCGGCAGTTCGTCGTCGAGGCGGTCCGCTCCGGTGCCCGCGGCTACGTGCTGAAGGCCCGCGACGCCGAGCACCTGATCCAGACGGTCCGGCTCGTCGCCGGCGGGAACATGGTCATCGACCCGCAGCTCGTCGTCGCGCTCGCGGAGGAGCTCTCGCAAGCCAAGGAGCGGGACCGCCGCGCGGAGACGCTGACGGCGAGGGAGATCGAGGTCCTCCAGCTCCTCGCGTTCGGACACACGAACAAGGACATCGCGGAGAAGCTCTACATCTCTCCGGACACGGTGAAGACGCACCTGGAGCACATCTTCGAGAAGCTCGGAGCCTCGGACCGTACGGCGGCAGTGGCCGAGGCCCTCCGCAGGCGACTCATCGAGTGAGACCGGGTCGCAGCGGCCGACGAGTCGTGTAGCCCGTTCGATCTAGGTGGAAACCCCCCGACCGGACCCGAACAGCCGATAGAGTTGGCCGGCCGTCCCGGGCCATATTGGAAGATCCAGATGGCTTCTCGTTCCGAAACCCGGCCGCGCGCCAACACGCGCCCAGCCCTCGCCCTGGTCGGAGTGACCGCGGCGCTGGTCGTCGTCCTCGACGCCGTCGACCTCGGCACCGACCGCGCGGACGCGACGGCCGGACATCTCTGCATCCTCCTCGGCGCGCTAACCGCGGGCCTCCTGATCTCTCCTTGGAGGAACCGTGAGGGCGGGTGGGAGAGCGCGCGCTTCATGGCGCTCGGCATGTTCGGGCTCGCGGCGGTTAACGCGACGTTCGTGGTGCTGGATCTCCTTCACGGCCGCCCGTACGCGCCGAGCTTCCTCGACCTCCTCTTCCTTCCGGTCGCAGCCTGCTTCCTCGCTCCGATCTGGATCGAGTTCAAAGGACATTTCCCTCCGCAGGAGCGCATGGAGATCTCCCTCGACGTCGGCGTCATCGTCGCGGCTGTGACGATCGTCACGTACCTGTTCCTGCGTCCCGACCGGGCGACGCCCGAGGAGATGGTTTCCAGCCTCGTGTTCGCCTCGATCGGCGTCGTCGGCTTCACCGGTTTCGCCGTCCTCACGGCGTGGGTGCCGTCCAACGCCCACCTGTGGCAGCTCCTCGTGATGGCGTCCTTCTCCGCCGCGACGATCGCGGTGGCCGAGCAGTGGGTGCACGGAACCTACGTCGGCGGCCAGCCGTCGCTCGACCTGCCCTTCGCCGTCGGCGCGCTCACGCTCGCCGCCGTGATGACGGTCCTGCCGCCGAGGGACCCGCGCGCGCCCCTCACCGTTCCGAGCCGGCGCGGCCGCTCCATGTTGACGGCGCTCGCCATCGCGCTCGCCTGCATCAGCATCTGGATCGTCGCCGCGCTCGAGAGCGAGGAGCACATCAGCTCGGGCGGCGCGCTGATCCTGATCGCCGTCCTCGCGGCCGGCATCGCGCTCCGCATCCTCGTGAACCAGATGCGTCTGTCCACCGCCACGGAGGAGGCGCGGCAAGCGCTCGAGCAGAAGGACGATGCGCTCCAGGAGACCGACCGAGTCCTCGGCAGCCTCACGCGCGCCAACGACACGCTCCGGGCGTCGGAAGAGCGGCTGCGCCTGCTCTTCCAGGCCGCGGTCGACGGCGTCGTCGAGCTGGAGGGAGACGTGATCGTCCGCGGCAACGACGCGTTCTGCCGCATGGTCGAGCTTCCCTATCGCTCGATCGAGGGCAAGACGTGGGCCCAGCTCGCGGAGATGGTCGAGGGCGCGGACCCATCCTTCGAGACGCTCCCGTCGACCGGGCAGGCGGTCCTTCGCCGGGAGGGCCACGCTTTCTACGTCGAGGCCCGCATCTCGGAGATCCGCGGCACGCCGCCCCGCCGGCTGCTGCTGGTGCGAGACGTAACCGCGGCGCGCGTCGCAGACCAGACGATCCGCTCGCTGTTCAAGTTCCTCCAGGACCGCGACGAGGACCGCACGCGGTTGCTGCGACGGACGAACGCGGCGATCGAGGCGGAGCGCAACCGCATCGCGCGCGACCTCCACGACGGTCCGGTGCAGGGCGTCTCCGCCGCGTCGCTATCGCTCGAGGCCGTGCTGTTAATGCTCCGGGCCGGCGAGCTCGACGAGGGCGTCGACATCCTGAGCAAGGTTCGTCAGGAGCTCTCCGAGGAGGCCGACAATCTCCGCCGGCTCATGACGGGCCTGCGACCGCCGCTGCTGGAGGAGCGCGGGCTCGTTCCCGCTCTGCGCGAGACGCTGACACGCTTCGGCACCTCCAACGGGATGGACACTTCGTTCTCCCCGCGATCGCTCGTCGAGGTGCCGCCCGACCTGGAGACGCTCGCCTTCCGCGTCGTTCAGGAGGCGCTCTCCAACGCGGGGAAGCACTCCCAGGCGAGACAGGTGGAGGTCACGGTGGAGGCGGTCGCCGGGCAGCTCCGCGTGGAGATCGCCGACGACGGTGCCGGCTTCGACGCGTCGCGCACTCGGGAGTTCCTGGAGATGGGCCGCGTCGGCCTCGCCTCCATGCGCGAGCGCGTGGAGCTCGCGAACGGGACGTTCATGGTCCATTCCACGCCGGGGAAGGGGACGACCGTGCGGGCGACGCTTCCGTTGGAGCCGGTTCCCGCGCCGCGCGAGCTCGCGGCCAACTAGGTCGGGCGCGGGCCCGCGGGGCTCGCGGAGCTACGGCTGCTTCGAGTGGTTCGGCTTCGGAGTCGTGCTGTCCTTCGTCGGGGTCGGGGACGGCTTCGTGTCGCTCGGTGAAGGCTCCGGGGAGTGCTTCGTCGACGGCGTGGGCTGGGGCGTCGGAGCAGGCGTCGGGGAGGGAGCCGATCCGCCCTTCGTGTAGCCGATCTGCGACGGCGTGTTGAAATCCTCGACCTTCATATTCTGCGTCGCCTGCGTCATGAAGTCGTGCCAGATCGTTGCCGGGATCGTGCCGCCGAAGACCTCGGGGACGCCCTCGACGTTCACCAACGGCGAGTTCGTGTTCAGGTATCCGACCCAGACGCAGGTGGCGAGCTGCGGCGTGTACCCGCAGAACCACGCATTGCGGTAGTCCTGAGCGGTGCCGGTCTTGCCGGCCGCCGGGCGGCCGATGCCCTTTCCGGCCGCCGTCCCCTTCGTGAGCACGCCCTCCAGCGCGCTCGTCACGAGGTTCGCGTTGTTCTTGCTGAGCTCTTGCTCTCCATTCCCGGGGAACTGGATCAGCTGCTGTCCCTTGCGCGACTTCACGGACTGGAGCGGCGTCGGCCCGTGGTGGACACCCTCCGCGGCGATCGTCGCGTAGGAGTCGGTCATCTCGAGCGGAGTGACGTCCTGGGTTCCGAGCGTGATGGAGCAATCCGGCTGGAGCGGCGAGCGGATGCCGAGCCGGTGCGCCATGTCGACGACGTCCTGAGGGCCGTTCTTGAGGTGCACCACGAGCTGCGCGAACACGGTGTTCACCGAATAGGCGGTCGCGTCCGCGAGCGTGAACGTTCCGGCCTCGCCGTCGCCCGCATTGGAGGGGTTCCACGGCCCGCTCGCGCCGGCACATCGCGGATCGCTGATGACGACCGATTGCGGGCCGCTCCAGTAGCCGCGCAGCGAGAAGTGCTGCTGCATGGCGGCCGCGAGCGTGAACATCTTGAACGCGGACCCCGTCTGCCTTCCCGGACTGCCGTAGCCGGTGGCGACGTTCACCTGCGACTGCTGATAGCTGTGGCCGCCCGCCATCGCCTCCACCGCCCCGGTTCGCGGATCGATCGCAACGAGCGCGGCGTCCGGATCTCCCTTCGCCCCGAGGTTGTCCGAGATGGCGGTCTCCGCTTCCTTCTGGAAGTTGGGATTGAGCGTCGTCGTCACCTTCAGGCCGCCGCCGTACACGAGCTTCGCGGCCGCTTCCAGGTCCCCGTGCGTGGTCGTCTTGGCGAGCTTGTCGATCAGCGAGCGCTTCACGTACTCGTTGAAGAAGGAGAGCTTCGGGTTCGCCGGCGGCACGTATGGCTGGGTCTTCACCGGCTTGTCCTTGAGCTGCGACGCACGGTCCGCGGACAGGTACCCCTGGCTCACCATCTGGTCGAGGACGTAGTTCCGGCGCTGCTTCGCGGCGCCCTGAACGCTCTCGAGCGGGTCGTAGCGCGTCGGAGCAGCGATCGCTCCGGCGAGCGTCGCGGACTGGAGCAGCGTGAGGTTCTTCGCATCCTCGTTCCAGAAGGTCTTTGCGGCGGCCTGGACGCCGTAGGCGCCGCTTCCGAAGTAGATCGTGTTGAGGTACTTCTCGAGGATCTGCTGCTTCGTGTAGCGCTGCTCCAGCTTGATCGCGAGGAGGGCCTCCTTGACCTTTCGACCGATCGTGCGCTCGTCGCCCGTGTAGACGTTCTTCACGTACTGCTGCGTGATCGTCGATCCACCCTGCGTGATCTGGCCGTGGGTGAGGTCCGCCCAGGCCGCTCGGACGATGCCGACGGGGTCGATGCCGGGGTGGTGATAGAAGTCCTTGTCTTCGGTCGCGATCACGGCGTGCTGCAGAGAGACCGACATGTCGGAGAGCGGGATGAGCGTGCGGTTCACCGCGGCGTGGAACGTCGTCAGCGGGTTTCCGCGCGAGTCGTAGACGTAGGTGGTCTGCAGCGGCGCCGGCGCCTTCGGGATCTCCAGGTGGGCGTACTCCCAGACGAGGGCTCCTCCGGCGGCGATCACGGCGAGGAGCGGCAGAGCGAGGACGAACGCCCACCACCAACGCCGGAACCAGCCCCGCTTCTTGTAGCGGCGGCTTTCCTTCTTGAGCGAGCGACGCGAGTTCCATCCGGCTTTGTGCTTGGGACGGTGCCTCGGCGACTCCTCGCGCGGGAGGTCGGTGTCGATGGCCACGGTGCGGACGATTCTACCGAGAGACCCGTTGCTGCTCAGGGGTGTGGGCTGTGGCGTTCGTATGAGGTCGGGAGAGGGGTTGCGCGGGAACTATCCGACGCTGCGCGCGGAATACGCCTCGGAGAGGTGGTTCCACGAGCAGCCGGTGCACACTTCGACGACGTAGCAGCAAGCACCCTGATACGCGGCGGCCATCTGCAGGGCCGTTGGCAGCGCCCACACACGGCCGTTGTTCGCCTTGAGGCCGTCGGCGTAGACGTAGGCGAGCAGCCGGAGGTTCTCGTTCTTGCAGACCGGACACTCCCGCTCGGTCTCCTGGCCGACGTGTCGGGCGGCCCGCATCAGCTCGGGGTGGGCGTCGCAGATCTCCATCCGCGAGAGGAGGCCGGTGCGGACGTCGCGGAGCAGCGCCCGCTTCGCGAGGGTGTAGTCGACGACCCCGAGGGGCCGAGCGGCCATCTTCGTGCGTGACCGAGCCATGAGGGCGCCATTGTAGCCGGGGGGTCCGTCGTGCGGGGACCCCACCTTCGGCCTAGGCTCGGGCCTGCGGAGATCCGACCACGGCTCGTGCCCGGCCGGTGACCGAGCGGTCGCCGGGCACGAGCAGCATCGGACCGACCTGAACCTCCACGGCCACGACCGCTTCCGTGGTTCCGGCATCGCAGGAGCACTCCACCAGGGTGGCGCCGTTCCGCTCCGCGTAATCGGCCGCGACCGACGAGGGGGACGAACCCGTCGGAGCCGCCAGCTCCTGAGCCGCTGCAAGCGCTGCCGCATCCGCAGCGATGTCGGCGCGGCCCACGGCGACGAGTGCCCGAGCGACATCCGCGCACCCCATCGTGAGCGCCGCGAGCACCGCGATCGTGACGGCGGCGACGATCGAGACGGAGCCACGTTCCCCTCTCATGGATACTCCCTCCGGTCGGTCGCGCCCGCGTCGAGCGAGACACTCGGCGGGAATAGCCACTCCACGAACGGAACCGCGATCGGCGCCTCGTAGGTGACCGCCACCGATACGGGGTCGCCCTGCGCGGCACCACCGGAGACCGCGACCGTCATCCGGCTGTCGTCGAGCCCACCGGATGCGGCGACCGCGGCGGCCCGGACGGAATCTCCGTCCGGGCTGATCGCGGCCTGGCGAGCTCCGATGCGGGCCGCCTGCTGCACGAGCAGTTCGTCCTTCGCGAGCACGCCGACCTGCACGAGGCCGAGCAGCACCACGAACAGGATCGGAAGGACGAGCGCGAACTCAACCGCCGCGGAGCCGCGAGTCGACGAGGTCGGAGCGACCTCAGTTCGCACTTCCCGCCACCTGATCGATGATGTTGTCGAAGAAGTCCGGGAGCTTCCCGGAGGAGCGAGCCCAGGCGATCAGAACGACCGCGATCGCGGCTGCCGCCAGGATCACGAGCGCGTACTCCGCCGTGGTCTGCCC
>JBJMLP010000004.1:0-3942 GCA_045805245.1 Actinomycetota bacterium
CGGAGACACGGATACGGGGCTTGTTTGGCTCACCCAGTGGCTCGTGCCGTCAGCAACGGATCCCAACGGCGGCAAGAACTTCTTCGTGTACATGGAGTCGAAGGCCGGTCAGGCTCCGACCTGCTGGACGGGCGAGAACGGGGCCCAGCTCCAGGGCGGTGGCGTCTCCCTCACCTACCCCGGGACGACCGACATCACGAGCTCTTGCTCGTACACGGGCTCCGCGCCCGGGACCATCACGATCACCGTTCCGAAGAGCGCGGTCGCGGAACCGGGTGCGATCAACAACCGCTTGTACAGCGTCACGACGAGCTCGATGACGGTTCCGGTGACCGCCCAGTGCGATCCGTCGTGCACGGGCTTCCCGTCCGGCTCGGAGTTCAACCTGATCGACGTCGTGCGAGCGTACGACTACGTGCCGTAGCGAGCGAACGGCGAGCTGTCAGCTCCTCAAGGCTCGGCTCAGAGCGCCTTGTCCCTGCGGATCTCCCGCACCGCGTGGTGTCCGGGGAGCCCGGTCACGCCTCCGCCCGCGTGCGTGGCGGACGACGCCTGATACAGACCCTTGATCGGCGACCGGTAGTCCGCGTAGCCGACCGCGGGCCGCATGTGGAACAGCTGGTCCACCGTCAGCTCTCCGTGGAAGATGTTGCCGCCGATCAGGTTGTACTCGTGCTCCATGTCGTAGGGCCCGATGATCTGCCGGTGCAGGATCGACCCCTTGAAGGTCGGGGCGACCGTCGTGACGCGGTCGATCAGTCGGTCGGCGTACGCCTCGAGCTCCTCGCGGTGCGGCTCGTTCGCCCAGCTCTCCGGCACCCACTGCGTGAACATCGACATGATGTGCATGCCCTCGGGGGCGAGCGTTCGGTCGAAGACGGTCGGGATCTCCACGTCGGCGAACGGTTGCTCGGCGGCCTTGCCCGACCGCGCCTCCTGGAACGCCCGCTCCAGATACTCGAGATCGTCGAGGATCTGGATCGCGCCGCCGTGGATCGAGGGATCGAAGCCCGGGTTCGCGGTGAATTCCGGGAGCTCCGCCAGCGCGAGGTTGATCTTCACGGTGCCCGAGCGTGACCTCCAGTGCTCGATGTCGCGGACGAACTCCTCCGGCAGCTGCGAGCGCTCGATCTGCTTGAGGAACGTGATCTGCGGATGGCACGTCGTGATGACGACGGGCGCGGAGAACTCCTCGCCGCCCGCGATCGCGACACCGGTCGCGCGGCCGTTCTTGATGATCACGCGCTCCACCGGCGCGTTCACCCGGACCTCGGCGCCGAAGGACTCCGCGGCGCTGCGGATCGAGTCGGCAACCGCACCCATGCCGCCCTCCGGCATGCCCCAAGAGGCGACCTGACCCTCCGCCTCCTCTCCGACCGAGTGGTGCATCAGGACGTAGGCGGTGCCCGGCGCCATCGGGCCGGACCACGTGCCGATGATGCCGTTCACGGATTCGAGGCCCTTGACGACGGGGTTCTCGAACCAGCGGTCCAGGATGTCCGCCGCGCTCATCGTGAACAGGCGCGTGATGTCGGCGACGGTGCGCTCGTCGTAGTTCTTGCGGAGCATCCACGCGAGCTGCCCGGCGTCCTTGAGGTCCTTGAACTTCTTCGATCCGATGTGCGGCGGCGTTCGGTGGAGCATCGGCTCCATGATCTTGGCGATCCGTCCGATCCACTCGTAGAACGGTCCGTACGCATCTGCGTCGTGTTTGGAGAACTGCGCGTAGGAGTTCCACGTGACCTGCTCGTCGTCGCTCGCGACGATCGAGCGGCCGTCCGGATGCGGGAGGTACCCCATCCCAAGCGGGTTCACCTTGTATCCGAACCGCTTGAGCCCGAGCCCGTCGACGATCTCCGCCGGCATGAGGCTCATGGTGTACGAGAGCGTGGTGACCTTGAACTCCGGCGCATCGGGCCAGGGTTGCGAGGTGTCCGCGGCGCCGCCCGTCTTGTGCCGGGCCTCCAGCACGAGAACCTTCTTGCCGGCCTTCGCCAGGAACCCTGCCGCCACGAGGCCGTTGTGACCTCCGCCGATGACGATCGCGTCGTATCGATTCGCTGCCATCTCGCTCCCCACTACGCGGAGGCCGACAGCGAGCCCGCCGGCACCTGCTTGCGCGGGTCGACGAACGGGATCGCGGTTGTCGTGCCCTTGAGCCAACCGTGCTGGGAGTCGACGTCGAGCTGGATCCCCGGCTCGGCGAGCTCGATCGGCACCCACACGTATCCGATGTTCTTGTTGAGCGCCGGCGACCAGACGGCGTCGGTCACCTTCCCGACCTCCTTGCCGTCGCTGAGCGCGGGCCAGAAGTCCGAAGGATCGATGTCGAACGCTCCCGACTCGAACTCGATCCCCACGAGCTTGCGGGAGACGCCCTGCTTGCGGATACGCTCCAGCGCTTCCTTGCCGATGTAGTCCTGCGGCTGCTCCTCCACGAGGCGCTCGAGGCCCATCAGCTCGAACGGGTTGTTCTCGATCGTCATGTCCGAGCCGTAGTTCATCATCCCCGCCTCGATCCTCCGCGCCATCGACGGAGCGGCAACTTGGACGCCGAACTCCTCCCCCGCCTCGAGCACTGCGTTCCACAGATCGTCTCCGTGTTCCCGACCGAGGCAGTTCACCTCGAACCCCGGGAGGGCGGTGAAGCCCGTCCTGGAGATCACGACGGGGATGCCCTTGATGTCGAAACGCTCGGTCCAGTAGTACTTGATGTCGTAGATCGCGGAGCCGACGAGCTTCTCGAGTGTCTTCGCGGAGTGTGGTCCCTGCACCTGCATGGGATACGCGTGTGCGTCCTTCACCGTGACGTCATATCCGGACGCCGTCGCGACGCCCAACGCGTAGAGACCCGCGTCGGAATCCGCGCACTGCATCCACCACGTGTCCTTGTCCACGTGAAGGAGCACCGGGTCGTTGACGATGCCGCCGTCCGGAGCGGTGACGATCATGTACTTGCCCTGCTTCACCGCGCACTTCGTGAGGTCGCGACACGTGATCCGGTCGATCAGCGTGTCGGCGTCGGGGCCGCTGACCTCGACGGTCCATTCGGCGCCGACGTCCCAGACGACGACGGAGTCGAGGAGCCACTGGTACTCCTCGTTGGGATCGTTGTAGTAGCCGGGCAGGAGCGTGTGGTTGTACACGTCGTAGTACTGGCATCCGGCCCGGACCGTCGACTCGAAGTACGCCGACCTCCGGTACCACGGGCCCATGAACAGCTTGCTCTCCGGGTAGTACCGCTCGTTGCCCATCCTGGTGCTCCTCCGTGCGTACCGGCCGCCCCTCGGCTCGGTTAGAATGCGATACTAAACGGTCGTTCAAACCGGAGCAAGTCAGATGCGGGCAGGCCGCGAAACGCGACAGGAAATCCGCCGCGAGGCGATCCTCGAGGCGGCGCTCGCGGTCGTCGCCGAGCGAGGGCTCGCAGAGACGCGGATGTCGGACATCTCCGAGCGCGCCTCGATGAGCTCCGGGCACGTCCTCTACTACTTCAAGACGAAGGAGGCCCTCCTGATGGAGGCGCTCCGCTTCGTGGAGGACCGTTTCCATGACGCGGCGGACGCGGATCTCGCGGAGCTCCCCGCCGGGCCGGCTCGCCTGCGACGGCTGCTGGAGCTGGATCTTCCGGCCGGACGCGGCGATCCGAGATGGGCGCTCTGGCTCGAGGCATGGACGCTCGCGGCGCACGACGAGGAGGTCGCCACGCTCATCCTCGACCTGGAGACGCGATGGGCGGGCCGGCTCTCCCAGGTGGTGCGCGACGGGGTCGGCGCCCGCGCGTTCGTGTGCGAGGACGTGGACGGCTTCGTGCTCGGATTCTCGGCACTCTTCGACGGCCTCGCGATCCGCGTCGTGGCGGCCACGACCGCGCCCTCCAAGGAGGTCGCACTCCGCATGTGCATGCGCGCTGCCGCGCGAGAGCTCTCCTTCGAGCTCGAC
>JBJMLP010000005.1:0-3516 GCA_045805245.1 Actinomycetota bacterium
CCAGCCGCTCTCGACGTCCGGGCAGCAGGTCGACGTCGTCCTCGCGATCGACGCCTCCCGCAGCATGGAGGGGGAGCCGCTGAAGCTCGCGCTCGAGGCCGCGAACACTTTCTTGAGCCAGCTGCCGCCGTCGGTGCGAGTCGGCGTTGTGACGTTCGGCCAGGACGTGCGGTCCCCGGTCGCGCTCACGACCGATCGCGGCCAGGCGGCGAAGGCCATCGACGCCACGAAGACGATCGGGATCGGCACCCGCCTCTACGACGGCGTGGAGGCCGCGGCGTCGCAGTTCTCCGGACCGGGGCAGCACAACATCGTGCTCCTCTCCGACGGCGGGGACACGATCAGCGACGGCACGGAGGCTCAGGCCATCTCGTCGGCGAAGAAAGCCGGCGCGCAGATCTTCGCGGTCAGCTTGACGACCGAGGCCTCCGAGCCGGACGTCCTGAAATCTCTCGCCAGTGGAACGAACGGGTCCTTCTCCTCCACGAGCGCCGCGGACCTGCAACGGATCTACGAAGGACTTGCGCAGGAGATCTCCGACCAGTACGTGGTGACGTACCGCTCGAGCGCCGCGCCGGGCTCACAGATCGACCTCTCCGTCGAGGCAGCGGGAGGGTCCGACAGCTCCGTGCTGATCGCGCCGAAGGGCCACGTGGCACCTCCGGCACACTCGCCCGCACCGGTCTCCCAGGAGAGCTCGCCGCTTCTCAGCGGAACAATCGGGCTCATCGTCGTGATCGTGCTCGCCTTCGCCGCGCTGTTCGTCATCGCTTACCTCCTGCTCGGCACCGGTGCCCGCGCGCGCCGCGAGCGCGAGCTCGCGATCCGGATGGCGGCGGCGGCCCGGCCGAACGACCCGGCCGCGAAGCGCACGGGCCCGGTGGCCTGGATGCCCCAGCCGATGATGAAGGCGGCCGGGAAGGTCGCCGACGTCGGCGGTCTCGGCTCGTTCCTCGACGTCCAGCTCGAGCGGGCCGCTGCGCCGGTTCGCGCGGCGGAGTTCATCGCCGGAACCGCCGTCACCGTCATCGGGGGTGCTCTGCTCGGCGCGCTGCTGTTCCAGCGGATGATCCTTGTCCTGGTCTTCGCCATCGCGGGCGGCTTCGTTCCGTGGATGCTCGTCAAGGTCTCGATCCGGCGCCGAGCGGCAAAGCTCCATGCGCAGCTCCCGGACGTCCTGACGATCCTCGCCAGCTCGCTCCGTGCCGGCCACAGCTTCATGCAGGCGCTCGACACCGTTGCGAAGGAGATCCCGGAGCCGGGGAAGACCGAGTTCGGCCGCGTGGTCGCGGAGATCCGCCTCGGGCGCTCCGTCGACGACGCCCTGAACGGCATGGCCGAGCGCGTCGGCAGCTACGACTTCAAATGGGCGGTGCTCGCCGTGAACATCCAGCGCGAGGTCGGCGGCAACCTCGCGGAGATCCTCGATACCGTCGCGGACACCGTCCGCGAGCGTGACCAGATCCGTCGCCAGGTGGACGTCCTGACGACTGAGGGCAGGCTCTCGATGTACATCCTGGCCGCGCTGCCGATCTGCATCGCGATCTACATGGTCATGGTGAACCCGTCGTACATCAAGCTGCTCGTCACCACCAAGATCGGAATCATCATGCTCGTCGCGGGTATCTCGCTCCTCACGTTCGGGATCGTCTGGATGAAGAGGATCGTGAAGATCGATGTCTGAGATCTATCTCGTCCTCGCGCTCGGGTGCACGTTCGGTGCCGTCATCCTCTTCGGGATCGCGGCGGACTTCGGCGTCTCGGAACGCCGTCGGTCAGTGAAGCTCCTCGAGGCCCAGGTCGGCCAGCTGCAGCCCAGCCGCGAGGGTTCCAACCTGCGGGAGAAGGACATGGCCCGCTCGTTCGTCGAACGCGCGGTCATCCCGTTCGTCGGCCGGGTGGGTCGTACCGCTCGCCGGTTCACGCCGCTCGACACCCGGGACCGGATCGCGCGGAAGCTCGTCCTCGCGGGCGCGCCGGCAGGCTGGGACGCGGAACGGATCGCTGCGCTGAAGGTGATCGGTGCGGTCGTCGGATTCGTCGGGGGGATCATCCTGACGTCGATGGTCGGCCTGTCCACATTGATGACGTTGGTGCTGGTCGGCGTGCTCACGGGAGTCGGCTACTACGCGGCCGACGCGATCCTCGATCGGAAGGTCGAGGCGCGTCAGCGCGAGATCCGGAACGCGCTGCCGGACATCCTCGATCTGCTGACGATCAGCGTCGAAGCCGGCCTGTCGCTGAACGCCGCGCTCTCGAAGGTCGTGGAGAACGTTCCCGGCGTCCTCTCCTCGGAGGTCTCCCGGATGCTCCAGGAGATCCAGCTGGGCTCATCGCGTTCGGATGCCTTCCGTCATCTCGGGGAGCGCACCGACGTGGAGGAGCTGAACGCGTTCGTTCTCGCGATGATCCAAGCGGACATCTTCGGCGTCAGCATCTCCAACGTGCTGCGCGGACAGGCGAAGGAGCTCCGCACGAAGCGCCGTCAGCGTGCGGAGCGGGAGGCCCAGCAGACGCCGGTGAAGATCGTGTTCCCGCTGATCCTCTGCGTGCTTCCGTCGCTGTTCATCGTGGTCATCGGTCCCGGCGCGATCCGGATCTTCCAGAACCTCCTCCACCACTAGCTCGCGGCCGAGCCTCCGGGGAGCTCCTTCTCAGCTTCGTGAAGGCCTCTACCTGAAGCTCCGTGGGCCCGTCGGCCGAGTGCCGGCCCCCTTCGAAGGGCCTACGCCGTTTGCCGAATAAACCCACGCACGAATGTGCCCGTTCGCCGGATGACCTGGGCCGGGAACACCGGTACGCTCCTCAGATGGGTTCAGCCTTGAGAACGATAAACCCCCCCTCCGAAGAAACCCCTCGCCCCCGACTAGCCTTCACCCCCCCGGACTCGGTAATGTCTCCGAACGAAACCATGGGGCAGTCCGCCCGCAGGCCCGTGCGTACGGGGGGGATGTGATCGTGCAGAGACCGTCCGAGGAGGCCGCGGTGGGCCCCTCAGCAGAGCCCGTCCTCCTTCCGGCTCCGGCCCAGGTCGCGCCTCCGGCCCGCCGCGCTCGCCAGGAGTACAAGCGCCTCTACCTGGCGATGGCCGTCACGGACTCCATCTCCGTCGCCGCGGCGCTGTTCCTCGCCTACGAGATCCGCTTCCGGTCGTCGGCTCCGCCCGGCGATCTCTTCCGGATCCTGGCGCTGACGCCGCTCGTCGTGATCGCGGTCTTCAGCGCGTTCCGCCTCTACGGCACCCACCAGTTCACGCCCGCGGAGGAGTTCCGCCGCATCCTCCTCGCCGTCACGCTCGTCGTGATGGGCCTCGCCCTCCTTTCCTTCTGGTCCCGCTCGTCGTTCTCCCGGTTCTGGGTGGCGATCGCGTGGCTCCTCGCGCTCCTGCTCGCCCTCACGACGCGGCGGCTCTGGCACTACTACTGCGGCCGGCTCCGGGCGCGTGGACACCTCACGTTCCGGACGCTGATCGTCGGAACGAACGACGAGGCGGCCCACCTCGCTCGGATCATGGGC
>JBJMLP010000006.1:0-6884 GCA_045805245.1 Actinomycetota bacterium
CCCCAGTGCGGTGCCGAGTTCCGAGAGGGCCCTCGAGCGCGCCCCGAAGTCCGATGCGCGCCTGAGCTTGTGGCGGGCGAACGCCTCCTTCGCGTTCTGCATCACGACCTCGAGGAGACGTCGCTTCGCTCCCCGCTCCGGAACGGCGAAGGCGATCCGCCCGCCGCGCCGGTCCGAGAGCCAGCGCTGAAGGAGCTCCTGTTCGGCCGGCATCTCCGGAAGCAGCACCCGGGGCGGGATGTCCTCCCGCTCCATGTAGAGCTCGCGCACGAAGGACTCCAGGAGCTGGGGACGGTCGAGCTCCTCCACCCGGTCGACGACCCATCCCCTGCGGCCGAGCACTCGGCCGCGGCGGACGGAGAAGACCTGGAACGCGGCCTCCAGCTCGTCCTCCGCGAGACCGATCACGTCCAGGTTCTCCTCCTGGGTGAGGACCATCTCCTGGCTCTCCATCGCGCGGCGCGCCGCGGCGAGCTGGTCGCGGAGCTTCGCGGCCCGTTCGTACTCGGTCCGGTCCGAGGTCTCCCGCATCTCACGCTCCAAGCGCTGGAGGACCGGCCGGTGGTTCCCGGCGAGGAACTCCGCCATGGAGTCCACGTCCTGCCGGTAGCTCTCCTCCGTCACGCCGGTGACCGCCGGAACGCACGGCCCGGAACAGCGGCCGATGTCGTAGTAGAGGCACGGCCTGCCCGCGCGGGCGCGCTGGTCGAAGAACGAGTTCGTGCAGGTACGGACCGGGAACACCCGCGTGAGGGCGTCGAGCGTTTCCCGGATCGCGTACGCGTGCCCGTACGGTCCGAAATAGCGGACGCCCTTCCGCTTCGTGCCGCGAAGGACCTGGGCACGCGGCCACGCCTCCCCCACCGTCAGCGCAAGGAACGGATAGGACTTGTCGTCGCGGTACCGAACGTTGAAGCGCGGCCGGTGCGCCTTGATGAGGTTGTACTCGAGCATCAGCGCGTCGACCTCGCCGGAGGCGACGATCCACTCCACCGAGCGGGCGGCAGCCATCATCGCCGCCGTCCGGGGATGGAGCGGCTTGGACCAGTACGAAGCCAGGCGCTTGCGGAGGGAACCGGCCTTGCCGACGTAGACGACACGGCCGTCTCCGTCCCGGAAGAGGTAGGCGCCCGGCTCGTCGGGGATGCTCGACGTCTCGGGACGGGTGAAGCTCACGGAGGCCATTGTAGGAGGCGCCTCCTCGGGCCCCGCTAGCGATCGGGCTGATTTCGCCTTTTCCTCATCCCTTCGCAACCACGAAGGTGCCGAACATCGACGTCGGGTGGACCTCGCAGAAGAAGGTGTACGTGCCCGCTTTCAGCGCTCCGACCTGATACTTCTCGGTGGCCGGACCGGTCACGGTGGCTCCTCCCTTCGGCTCGAAGAGCGGCTTCGCCGTCACGTCTGTCGGAGGCGCGTCCTTGATCGCAACGTTGTGAGGAACGCCGGCGTCCTGGTTGTCGAACGTGATCGTGAACGGCTTGTCGGCGGCCGCCGCGAGGCAGGTCTCCAGGAAGGCGATGCCCTTCGCGGTGACGTCGAGGCTCTTCGGCCCGGGCGAGCAGGTGGAGGCCGACGCCGACGGAGACGCCTCTCCAGGCGTTGCGGGCGTCGGGCTCGGCTCGGCGACCGCTAGCTCGCCGCTCGTCTCCGCATAGATGCCGACGCGGAGATCCTGCGTTTCCGTGTCGTACCAGGCCACGTAGGTCGTCTTCCCATCCGGTGTCACCGCGATGGCGGGTGTTCCTCCCCCGACGGTGCCCTGTGTCGGGATCGGCTTGAACGCGCCCTGCTTCCCGGAGGCCAGGGCGATGCCGATGCCGGGATCCGACCATGCGACGTGCTGGGTCCCGTCCTGCGAGATCGAGATGGAGGTTCCGAGCGCGAGCCCTCCTCCCGACGCCGTGTACGTGCCGACCTTGACGGGAGTGCCGACGGAGCCGTTCCCGTTCGCGGGCACCGTCGCGTCGTGGATCTCACCGGAGGTCGTGTAGTACACGACGTGGGTCGTTCCGTCGTCCTTCGACGCCGCGGAGATGCCGAAACCGCCGGCGCCGCTCTCCAGGTCGACCGTCGACCAGCCCTTCCCCGAGCTGACCGCCGCCATCGGGCTGTTCGAGGAGAGGTCGGTGAAGGCGACGACCGGGGTGTCGTCGCTCCCGACCGCCACGGCCGTCCTCGGCGGCGGACAGTCCGTGCAGGTCCCGCTCTTGCCGATGCGCGTGATGTCCCAGCGGGAGCCCTTCTGGGTCGCGACGTAGGCGTTCTTTCCCGAGTAGTAGGCGACCCACGGCGTTCCGGAGGAATCGAGTGCGATCGACGGGCCCGCGATCGGCCCCTTGTCCACCTGCTTCGGAGAGAAATCTCCCGCGGTGTTGTCCGCGTACCACAAACCCTTGGTCGTGCTCCACACGACGTGGAGGTTGTCGGACGAGTCGTACGCGATCCCGGTCCCGGTCGCGTCCTCCGCGGTGAGGTCCTTGACGTCGTCCTCGACCTTTCCTCGTGTCCAGACCCCGGTGTCGAGGGTCGCGAGCAGCACGGCGGGGAGGGTCGGCGACCCGATCGGGTGCGCCGGTGGGATCTCCCCCGGCTTGAGCTTCTGCGCGACGCCGAAGTAGGTGACGGCCGGGTTGTCGCTGGAATCGAGCGCGATCGCCGGGTCGAACCCGACGTTGTCGAGGTAGTCCACGACCTGAGGGATGAACTGTTGCCCCGAGCTCGCCAGGTCGAGATTCGGCGCCGGCGGTGCCGAGCAGGCCGCCGCGAACAGCCCGAGGGCGAGCGCGAGCGACAGAACGAGCTTGGGCGTTGTGCGAGGCACGACGGTCGCCATCCTAGCAATCACACTGCGTGCAGGCCGGAAGGGCTCACGCGTCCTGGGATACCGGCTCGCGCTCGAGCGGAAGGGAGCCGAGGACCTCAGCGAGGAAGCGCCCGGTATGGCTGTCCGGGTGCGCGGCCACCTGTTCCGGAGTGCCGGTGGCCACGATCTCGCCACCCGCGTCGCCTCCCTCGGGCCCGAGGTCGATCACCCAATCGGCGGTCTTGATGACGTCGAGGTTGTGCTCGATCACCAGGACGGTGTTCCCCGTGCTCACGAGCCGCTGCAGCACCGATAGCAGCTTGCGGATGTCCTCGAAGTGGAGTCCGGTCGTCGGCTCGTCCAGCACGTAGAGGGTGTTCCCGGTCGCGCGCTTCTGGAGCTCGGAGGAGAGCTTGATGCGTTGCGCCTCCCCTCCGGAGAGCGTCGGCGCCGGCTGCCCGAGCTTCACGTAGCCGAGGCCGACGTCGGAAAGCGTCTGGAGATGCCGCGCGATCGCCGGGATCGGCCGGAAGAACTCCAGCCCCTCGTCGACGCTCATCTCGAGGACGTCGGAGATCGAGCGGCCCTTGTACTTCACCTCGAGCGTCTCGCGCTTGTACCGCCTCCCCATGCAGACCTCGCAGGTCACGTAGACGTCCGGCAAGAAGTGCATCTCGATCTTGATCTGTCCGTCTCCGGCACAGTTCTCGCAGCGACCGCCGCGGACGTTGAAGGAGAACCTCCCAGGGAGGTAGCCGCGGACGCGCGCCTCCGGAACCTGGGAGAAGAGTCTGCGAACATGGTCGAACACTCCCGTGTACGTGGCGGGATTGGACCGCGGCGTCCGGCCGATCGGCGACTGGTCGATGTCGATCACCTTGTCGATGTCCTCCCACCCGGTGATGCGTCGGTGCTTCCCGGGAAGGAGCCGTGACCGGTACACCTTCTGCATCAGCGCCCGGAGGAGCACCTCCTGCACGAGCGTCGACTTCCCCGAGCCGGAGACCCCCGTCACCGAGACGAACAACCCCATCGGGATCGACACGTCGATGTTCTTGAGGTTGTGCTCCCTGGCGCCGAGCACCTTCAGCCAGCGATCGCTCGGTGTGCGGCGCACCTCCGGGGTCGGGATCACACGGCGCCCGGAGAGGAACGCTCCCGTCAGCGACGTCTCGTGCTCCAACAGTCCCTTGAGATCACCGTCGTAGACGATCTCTCCGCCCGCGGCGCCCGCTCCGGGGCCGACGTCGACGATGTGGTCGGCCGACAGGATCGTCGCCTCGTCGTGCTCCACGACGACGAGCGTGTTGCCGAGGTTTCTCAGGCGTTCGAGCGTATCGAGCAACCGCCGGTTGTCCCGCTGATGGAGGCCGATCGACGGCTCGTCCAGGATGTAGAGCACACCGACGAGCCCTGATCCGATCTGCGTCGCGAGCCGGATGCGCTGCGCTTCCCCTCCGGCAAGGGTTCCCGCGGTTCGCGCGAGGGTGAGGTAGTCGAGGCCCACGTCGACGAGGAACCCGAGGCGGCTGCGGATCTCCTTCAGGAGTCGCTCCGCGATCATGTGCTCTCGTTCCGAAAGCTCGATGGTCTCGACGAACGTCAGCGTGTCCCTGATCGATCGACTCGTGAGCTCGTGGATGTTCGCGCCGCCGACGGTGACGGCGAGGCTCTCCGCGCGGAGGCGGGCGCCCTTGCAGGTGCGACACGGGATCTCGCGCATGAACTGCTCGAGCTTCTCCCGCTGCGCGTCGGACTCGGTCTCGGCGTGCCGCCGCTCGAGCGCGGGGATCACACCCTCGAACGTCGTGTAGTAGGAACGCTGGCGCCCGTACCGGTTCCGGTAGCGGACGTGGATCTCCTCCTCGGAGCCGTAGAGGACGATCTGCTTGTTCGCGCGTGACAGCTTCTTCCACGGCACCCGCGTGGAGAAGCCGTGCGCGTCCGCGACCGCCTCCAGGACGCGGTACCAGTACTCCAGCCGGTTGCCCGCCCACGGTGCGATGGCGCCCTCGTCGATCGAGAGATCCGCATCCGGGATGACGAGCTCCGGGTCCACCTCGAGTCGCGTGCCGAGGCCGTCGCAGGTCGGACACGCTCCGTATGGAGAGTTGAACGAGAAGTTCCGCGGCGCGAGCTCCTCGAACGACAGCCCGCAATACGTGCACGCGAGCGATTGGGAGAAGGTCTGGATCTCCTCGCCGTCGTCGGTCTGGACCGCGATCGCCGCGATCCCCTCCGCGAGCTGGAGGGCCGACTCGATGGAGTCGGCGACCCGGCGTCGGAGATCCGGACGGGCCACCAACCGGTCGACGACGACCTCGATCGTGTGCTTGTAGTTCCGCGGCAGCCGGATCGATTCGCTCAGATCGCGGACCTCGCCGTCGATGCGCGCCCGGACGTAGCCCTTCTTCGCGAGGTCGCCGAGGAGCTTCTCGTACTCCCCCTTCCGGCCGCGGACGATGGGCGCCAGCACCTGGAAGCGGGTTCCCTCCGGAAGCTCGAGGACCTGATCGACGATCTGTTCCGGCGTCTGGCGGCCGATCGGACGCCCGCAGTTCGTGCAGTGCGGATGCCCGACACGCGCGTACAAGACCCGGAGGTAGTCGTAGATCTCGGTGATCGTTCCGACCGTCGACCGGGGGTTCCGACTGGTGGACTTCTGGTCGATCGAGATCGCCGGGGAGAGCCCCTCGATGAAGTCGACGTCGGGCTTCTCCATCTGCCCGAGGAACTGCCGGGCATAGGAGGACAACGACTCCACGTAGCGCCGCTGCCCCTCCGCGTAGATCGTGTCGAAGGCGAGCGAGCTCTTGCCGGAGCCGGAGATGCCCGTGAACACGATGAGCTGGTCGCGGGGAAGGTCCAGCGTGACGTTCTTGAGGTTGTGCTCACGGGCCCCGTGGATGACGAGACGGTCGGTGCCCACGGACCCATTGTAAAGGGGCCCTGCGACGCCCTTCCGTTGACGTTGCCGGGGCGGGAGGGGTACTCCCACGCCCGGGTGGGAATATCGCGTTCAGCCGGCACCGCTCGCGACCCTTCCCGGAGGTGGCCCCATGGAGCTCCGACCCCGTGACCTGGTGAATCGGATCGGAAAGGTCAAGGCGCTCGACAAGATCGCGGCGCCGGTCTCGAACGCGTACTGGAATCTCGTAAAGCCGGGCCGGCTGAAGGACACGCTTTCCGGCACCTGGCTCGGACACGCCCTCCATCCGGTGCTCACGGACGTCGTGATCGGAAGTTGGACGAGCGCCTTCCTCCTCGATCTCCTCGGAGAGAAGGGGGAGGACGCCGCCGACGCCCTGATCGCCGTGGGCATCGTCTCGGCGCTCCCGACGGCGCTCTCCGGAGTCAACGACTGGGCCGACACGACCGGCGACGCGCGACGGATGGGGATCGTCCACGGCCTCGGCAACGTCATCGGCCTCGGCGCGTACTCCGCGTCGCTCGCGATGCGGCTCTCCGGCCGGCGCAGGGCGGGCGTGCTGGCCTCCACCCTCGGTGGCGGGCTGCTGACGTTCACCGCGTACCTCGGCGGCCACCTCGTCTACGACTACGGCATCGGGGTGGACCAGACCGCGTTCGAGCCTCCCGTGCGGCGCTGGAAGGAGGCCATCGCCGATGAGGAGCTCCAGGAGGGCACTCCTCTCGCGAAGCAGGTCGAGGGCGTGAAGGTGTTGCTCTACCGTAGCGGCGGCAACATCTACGCGCTCTCCAGCCGGTGCAACCACCTCGGCGGCCCGCTCGAGCAGGGCAAGATCGAGGACGGCGTCGTGGAGTGTCCCTGGCACACCAGCCGTTTCCGCCTGGAGGACGGTCAGGTGCTGCAGGGACCGGCTCGCGTCCGGCAACCCGTCTGGGAGACGCGGGTCAAGGACGGAAGGATCGAGGTGCGACGGGCGGGCTGACCCCGAAGGCGCTTCGCCGCCGGGCAGTCGCTCCGCGCAGGTTCTGACGGCTCCTTCGGGATTGCGATCCCAAGCACTGGGCACCCGGTCGGGGCTTCAAGCCCCGGAGTGGACGCGGGCTTATCTCTTCGACTGCAGATTCCGCCCTCGGGCAGCCGATACCTCCA
>JBJMLP010000007.1:0-5276 GCA_045805245.1 Actinomycetota bacterium
CTCATGCAGGCGCAGATCGCGGGCGCGTCACGCGTGGTTCTCGGCACGGCCGCCGTGGAGGACTCCGACTTCGTCCGGAGCGCCGTCAACCGCTACCGCCAGCGCGTCGTCGTTGCCGTCGACGTCCAGGGAGACCGCGTGATGGTCGACGGATGGAAACGGGACGCGGGCGCGCTCCAGGAGGTCATCCCCGCGATGGAACGCGCGAACGCGCCGCGCTTCCTCGTCACCTCGATCGGCGCCGACGGCATGATGGAGGGTCCCGACCTCGACCTCTACGACCGTCTCCGGCAGGTCACGATGCGGCCGGTGCAGGCGAGCGGCGGCGTCCGGAACTCCGACGACCTCGAGGCGCTCGCGGCGCTCGGCGTGGAAGCCGCGATCGTCGGTCGCGCCCTGTACGAGGGAACGCTTCCGCTCGAGGAGGCGCTCTCGCGGTGACGCTCACCAAGCGCCTGATCCCGTGCCTCGACGTCGACGGGGGCCGCGTCGTGAAGGGCACGAAGTTCCGGGATCTGAAGGACGCCGGGGATCCCGCAGAGCTCGCGTCGCGCTACGACCGCGGCGGAGCCGACGAGCTCGTGTTCCTCGACATCGCCGCCACGACGGAAGGCAGGGACGCGACGGCCGACGTCGTCTCCCGGACGGCGGAGGAAGTCTTCATCCCGCTCACGGTGGGCGGAGGCGTTCGTACCGAGGGGGACGTGGAGCGACTCCTGCGCGCCGGGGCCGACAAGGTGTCGCTGAACTCCGCGGCCCTGAGCGATCCCAACCTCCTCTCACGGTGCGCAGACCGATTCGGAACGCAATGCGTCGTGATCGCGATCGACGCGAAGCGCGTGAACGGCCATTGGCAGGCATTCGCCGCCGCGGGGTCGAAGCCGACGGGCCGCGACGTCGTGGAATGGGCTGCGGAGGCCACGCGCGATCGGGGCGCCGGAGAGATCCTCCTCACCTCCATGGACCGTGACGGAACCGGCGAGGGCTACGACCTCGAACTGCTGCGGGCCGTTTCCGAGGCGACGAATGTCCCGCTGATCGCCTCGGGCGGCGCGGGAACGCCGCAGCACTTCGCCGACGCGCTCACGCAAGGACGGGCGGACGCTGTCCTCGCCGCATCGCGGTTCCATTTCGAGGAGCTCTCGATCGCCGACGTGAAGACCTTCCTCGCCGAGCGCGGCGTCCCCGTCCGGACGACCTAGATGGAAAACGTCCTCCTCGAGGAGATCCGCTTCGACGACCGCGGGCTCGTTCCGGCGGTGGTGCAGGACGCGGAGAACGGGCAGGTCCTCATGGTCGCGTACATGAACGCGGAGTCGCTCGAGCTCACGCTGAAGGAGGGCCGCACGGTGTTCTGGAGTCGTTCCCGCCACCAGCTCTGGCGCAAGGGAGAGACCTCCGGCAACGTTCAGCACGTGAAGGCGATTCGCGTGGACTGCGACGCCGACACGCTCCTGTTCATGGTTCATCAGGACGGCGCGGCGTGCCACACCGGGAACCGCGCGTGCTTCTACCGGCGGATCGAGGCTTGAGATGCTGAAGCTCGTCCTTCCGAAGGGCTCTCTCGAGGAGCAGACGCTCCGCCTGATGGAGGCGGCTGACCTCCACGTCCGGCGCGGGTCTTCGCGCGACTACCACGCCAACATCGACGACGACCGTGTCGAGCGCGTGTCGCTCCTTCGACCGCAGGAGATCCCGCAGTACGTCGCGGAGGGATTCTTCGATCTCGGCATCACGGGCCGTGACTGGGTGGAGGAGACCGGCGCCGACGTCGAGGAGCTCGCCTCGCTGGAGTACGCGAAGTCGGGAACCGGCCACGGCGTGAAGGTCGTCCTCGCGGTGCCTGCCGACCATCCGGCGAACTCAGCGAAGGAGCTGCCGCCCGAGTCACGGATCTCGACCGAGTTCGAGAACATCACCTCGCGGTACTTCGAGGACCTCGGCATCCCCGTGAAGGTCGTGTGGAGCTACGGCGCGACGGAGGCCAAGGTGCCGGAGATCGTCGACGCGATCGTGGACCTCACGGAGACCGGGAACACCCTCCGCGCTCACGGGATGAAGGTCATCGAGGTGCTCCTCGAGTCGGAGGTCCTGCTGATCGGGAACCCCGAAGCTATCCGCGATGCCCGCAAGCGCGCGGCCATGGAGGACCTCGCCACGCTCCTCCTCGGCGCCCTGAGGGCTCAGGGCGCCGTGCTCATCAAGCTCAACGTGAGCGGCGACGCCCTGGATGGGTTGCTCGAGGTGTTGCCTTCCATGAAAGCCCCCACGATCTCCCCGCTCGCGCAGGACGGGAACTACGCGATCGAGACCGTGGTGGAGAAGTCGAGCGTGAACACGCTGATCCCACTGCTCAGAGCGTCCGGAGCGACCGACATCCTGGAGCTTCCGATCTCCAAGATCGTCCCGTAGCCGCCGTGCGAGCGTCCACCCAGGGCGGTGAGGCGGCCTTGACCGGCGCAACCGCTTCGGTTTAAACTGCCGTTCAGGATGTCCTGCGAAACGGTTTCTCGACCGCTGGAGGCACCGCTCCGGGTTCGCGTACCCATCGTCTAGGCGCGGACGCGGCTTCGTAGCCGTCCGCGCCCTCGGCCTTCCGCTGCGTGCGGAGGGTCTTTTTCTTCCGGAAGCGGGAATCGACGACCGAGGAGGAGCGCCCGAGATGATCGACCTCAACAGGGAAGAGCGGATCGCCAAGCTCGCCGACGGGCTCGAGAACGAGTGGGTCACGTCACCTCGCTGGCGCGGCGTGGAGCGCAACTACTCCGCCGAGCAGGTCATCCGGCTCCGCGGCTCCTTCTCGATCGATCACACCGTCGCGCGCATGGGAGCGGAGCGCCTCTGGGAGCTCCTCCGGACCGAGGACTACGTCGCCGCGCTCGGCGCGATCACCGGCAACCAGGCCGTGGAGATGGTGAAGGCGGGGTTGAAGGCCATCTACCTCTCCGGCTGGCAGGTCGCGGCGGACAACAACGAGTCGGGCCAGACGTATCCGGACCAGAGCCTCTATCCCGCGAACAGCGTTCCCTCCGTCGTGCGCCGCATCAACAACGCATTGCGGCGCGCGGACCAGATCGCCTGGGCAGAGGGAGAGGACTCGACGCGATTCATGGCGCCGATCCTCGCCGATGCGGAAGCCGGCTTCGGCGGCGCGCTGAACGCCTTCGAGCTGATGAAAGCGATGATCGACGCGGGCGCCGCCGGCGTGCACTTCGAGGACCAGCTGGCGTCGGAGAAGAAGTGCGGCCACCTCGGCGGCAAGGTGCTCGTTCCGACCGACCAGTTCGTCAAGACGCTGACGGCGGCGCGGCTCGCATCCGATGTCGCGGGAGTGCCGACGATCGTCGTCGCGAGGACGGACGCGCTGGCGGCAACGCTCCTCACCTCCGACATCGACGCACGCGACAAGCGCTTCACGAAGGGCGACCGCACGGCCGAAGGGTTCTTCCGCGTGAACGAGGGCATCGACGCGGCGATCGCGCGCGGGCTCTCATACGCGCCGTACGCGGACATGCTCTGGTGCGAGACCTCCACGCCGGACCTCGAGGAGGCGCGGGCGTTCGCGGACGCGATCCAGCACCGGTATCCGGGGAAGCTCCTCGCGTACAACTGCTCGCCGTCGTTCAACTGGAAGAAGCACCTCGACGACGCGGAGATCGCGAAGTTCCAGAAGGAGCTCGCCGCGATGGGATACCGATTCCAGTTCATCACGCTCGCGGGATTCCACGCGCTCAACGCCTCGATGTTCGAGCTCGCCAGCGGTTACGCGGTCGAGGGCATGACCGCCTACGTCCGCCTCCAGGAGCGGGAGTTCGAGATGGAGGCCTCCGGCTACTCCGCCACGCGGCACCAGCGGGAGGTCGGCACGGGGTACTTCGACCAGGTCTCCGACGTAATCACCGGTGGGCTCGGCTCCACGCTCGCTCTCCGCGGCTCGACCGAGGAGGCCCAGTTCGACGCCTCGAAGGTGGCGCCGAACGGCGACGGCAAGGCCGCAGGCCAGGAGAAGCAGGAGCCCGCGCTCGACTGATCTCCGCGAGGGGAGTCCGGCCGCAGGATGGGTTGACACCCGCCAGGCACGCCGTAAGACTGGTGAGAAATCCGACCCCGGAGATAGGAAATGGTCCGCACGAGGTGCGCTGGGCTCGTCGCCGCGATGATGCCGTCACGCCTGTGCTGTCCGATGTCCCTCCGCGCCTGCCCGGGGCGCGGACAGCCACCCGCGGCCGCTAGCTAGACCTTCCGGGAGAACCATCAGAGGACCGAAACGGGCCGCGGAAGCGGCCCTCTTTCATTTCCGGACCGGTGACGGAGCGAGGCATTGAGCGAACGGAAGTCCACCCACAGGAAGCGCGGAGAAGGGCAGTGGGCCCTCGGGTACCACGAGCCTCTCAACCCGGCTGAGCGCACGAAGCGCGACGACGACGGGCTCAACGTGCGCGAGCGGATCGAGAACATCTACTCGAAGCAGGGCTTCGGCTCGATCGATGCGCCCAACCTCCGCTCCCGGATGCGGTGGTGGGGCCTGTACACGCAGCGCAAGCAGGGTCTTCCCGCCGGCGCGACGGCGACCGCAGAGCCGCACGAGCTCGAGGACGAGTTCTTCATGATGCGGATCCGCATCCCCGGAGGTCAGCTGACGTCGACGCAGCTCCGCGACATCGCCTGGGTCTCGGAGCGTTTCGGCCGCGATGTCGCGGACGTCACCGACCGGCAGAACGTCCAGCTGCACTTGATTCGCATCGAGGACGTCCCCGAGATCTGGCGGCGTCTCGAGGGAGTCGGGCTCTCGACGACCACCGCCTGCGGGGACACGCCCCGGGTGTTCCTGGGCTGTCCGCTAGCCGGGCAGCACGCCGACGAGGTGATCGACGGCACGCCCGCGATCGACGCCGCCTTCGAGCGGTTCACCTCCGACATCAAGGCCTTCACCAACCTGCCGCGCAAGTACAAGACGGCGATCTCCGGCTGTCCGGACCACTGCACGGTCCACGAGATCAACGACTGCGCCTTCGTCGGCGTGACCGGCCCCGACGGTCAGCCGGGCTTCGACCTGTGGGTCGGGGGTGGCCTGTCGACGAACCCGAAGTTCGCCACCCGGATCGGGGTCTTCGTCACCGAGGAGCAGGTCCCCGACGTCTGGGCCGCGGTCACCTCGATCTTCCGCGACTACGGCTACCGCCGCCAGCGCAACCACGCCCGGCTGAAGTTCCTCATCGCCGACTGGGGACCCGAGAAGTTCCGGCAGGTGCTCGAGGACGAGTACCTCGGCTTCC
>JBJMLP010000008.1:0-2581 GCA_045805245.1 Actinomycetota bacterium
CACGAGATCGGCAGCGAGCCGGGATCGCTCGTAAGCGATCACGTCGTTCAGGATGTCGTCCAGCGACCGCGTCGGTTTCCATCCCGTCAGCTCCTCGAGCTTCGTCGTGTTCGGGACGCGGCGTTCCATGTCTTCGAAGCCCTCCTCGTACGCGACGTCGTACGGGATGTGCGTGATCGAGGAGCTCGATCCGGTCCGTTCCACGATGATCCGCGCGAGCTCGTTGATCGTGACTTCATTGTCGGCGCCGATGTTGAACGGTTCGCCGGGGCTCTCCGGATGGTCGAGCAGCGCGACGATCGCCGAGACCGTGTCCAGGACGTGGCAGAAGGAGCGGCGCTGGTCGCCGCTTCCGTACACCGTGACGTCGTCGCCGGCGAGCGCCCTCCGCACGAGGGACGGAACGACCATGCCGTAGGCGCCCGTCTGGCGCGGGCCCACGCAGTTGAAGAGCCGGACGACGATCGCCTCGGTGCCCCGTTCCTTCCAGTACGCGTGCGCCAGGATCTCGTCGACGGCCTTCGCCTCGCTGTACGACCAGCGGGCCACGAAGGGCGAGCCGAGGATCCGGTCGGAGCCCTCCGAGAGCGGACCCGTTGCGTTCTTGCCATACACCTCCGACGTCGACGCGACCAGGACGCGACACTCTCCGAGCGCGGCCGCGTCGAGCACGATCTCGGTTCCCCGGATGTTGGTGATGAGGGAGCGCAGGGGTTGCTCGACGATGAGCCTCACCCCGACCGCCGCGGCCAGATGGACGACGACGTCGGCCCGCCCGGCCAGCTGGGCTACGAGGGGGTGGTCGAGCACGGTGCCCTCCCTGAGCGTGAAGTGGGGGTGGTCAAGAAGGTGTTCCACGTTGTCGATGGACCCCGTGGACACGTCGTCGAGCGCGACGACCACGTCGCCACGCTCTAGGAGGACCTCCGCGAGGTGCGATCCGATGAATCCGGCGCCGCCGGTGATCAGGTAGTGCATGGGGTGGGCCGATGGTAGGTGTCCGCGTGGGGGCGGGCAATCAACCCGACGTTCGGAGAGCGCTGCCTGAGGGAGAGCGGGCGACGCTCGCTTCGGCGTCCCCCGGCCCGGCTGAGGAGACTCCGACCCGACTCCTGATCGTGACGGGCATCTATCCGCCCGACGTGGGCGGCCCGGCGACCCACGCCAAAGACCTGTTCGACGAGCTCACGGAGCGCGGTCACCTCGCGCGAGTGGTGTGTTTGGGAGACGGCGACCGGAGGGAGGCGCGCGGTGGCGTGGTGCGTTTCCCGCGGAGGTGGCCGTCGGTCCTCCGAAGCGTTGCGGTCACCCGTTGGATCGCGCGTCACGCGCGCTGCTTCGACGCGATCTACGCGACGGGCCTGCACACCGAGGCGGTGGCTGGCGGGCGTATCGCGGGCGTTCCCGTTGTTGTGAAGATCGTCGGCGATCCCGTGTGGGAGCGTGGACGGCGCCGCGGGTGGACCGACGAGGGGTTCGACGCGTTCGAGTTCCGTCGCCCGTCGCACCGGGTGCTCCGGGCGCTGTCCTGGGTCCGCGACGAGACGCTCCGCCGGGCCTCGGCCGTGACGACCCCGAACGCGGAGCTCGCGAACCTGATCGATCGCTGGCTCGGCGGTCCGAGCGGGGTCATCGTGATCGGGAACGGCGTCCGTACCGACGACCTCGGCCGTCGTGCCGCGAGGACGGAGCGGAACGGCTTCCGCGCCGCGTTCGTCGGCAGGCTCGTCGCGCACAAGCAGGTCGACCACATCCTCGAGGCGATCGCGCGCGTTCCGGAGTGGGAGCTCGACGTCGTCGGAGATGGTCCGGAGCGCGAACGCCTCGTGTCCTTCGCCGCCCGGCTCGGCCTGACCGAGCGGGTCACGTTCCACGGAGACGTTTCGCACGAGCGTGTCGGGCGCGTGCTCGCGGCGTCCGACGCCCTGATCCTCGCGAGCGATTACGAAGGGCTGCCGCACGTCGTCCTCGAGGCGCTCGCGGTCGGAACGCCGGTCGTGGCTCCCGTTGTAGGGGGCGTCGGAGATGTGATCGAGGACGGCGTGAGCGGGCTCCTTACCGGGTCAGCGCATCCGGAGGATCTCGCCGCTGCCCTGCAGGCATTGTGCGACCCGGAGCTCGGAGAACGCCTTCGCGCCGGCGCGGCGGCGGCGGGGAAGCGCTGGACCTTCGAGCGAACCGCCGACGACGTCCTCGACCTCGTGGAGGACACTCGCGCCCGGCGAGCCCTCGTCTTCTGCGGAAAGACGCGCCTTCCGTCGACGGAGGACGGCGCGGGTCGCCGGCGGATCGAGGCGATCGCGCGGCAGGTCGACGCCTCCGTGGTGGGGACCGGACGGCCTTCCTGGCGGTGGAGAGGGCGGACGCGTCTCGTCGCGTTTCCCACCCCTCGGCGAGGAGCGCTCGGCGGCGCGGTCTTCTATCCGTTCGCGACGGCGCTCGCGACGGTCCTCGCTTCGGGCCGGCGTCCGGCCGTGCTCGTGTGTCAGAGCCCATATGAAGGACTGGCGGCAGAAGTCTGGCGACGACTGATCCCTCGGTCGCTCCGGCCATCCGTAGTGGTGGAGGTGCACGGCGACTG
>JBJMLP010000009.1:0-9101 GCA_045805245.1 Actinomycetota bacterium
AACCGTGCCTTGCGTCGGTCCTCCGGGAGGACGAATATCCACCGAGCAGATCAGCGAGTGGGTCAGGAGGCGCTGGGAGCCAGATGCCGAGGATCTTCTACGTCACCGACATCCACGGGTCGGAGATCTGCTGGAAGAAATTCCTCAACGCCGGGTCCTTCTACAAGGCCGACGTCGTGATCCTCGGCGGCGACATCACCGGCAAGGCCATGGTCCCGATCGTCCAGCGCGCGAACGGCACGTGGGACGCCTCCCTGCAGGACCACCACCAGGCCCTCGAGAGCGAGGATGCGATCGTCGAGTTCGAGAAGCGCGTGATGAACCGCGGCTACTACCCGATCCGCGTCTCCGAGGAGGAGTACCGCTACATGCAGGAGGACGAGGACGCGGTCGACAAGCGCTTCAAGCAGGCGATGATCGAGGGAACGGAGCGCTGGATCTCCATGGTGGAGGACAAGCTCGGCGGCACGGGCATCCGCGCGATCGCGTGTCCCGCGAACGATGACATGTTCGAGATCGACGACCTCCTCAAGCACGCGTCCTACCTGGAGACGGGCGACGAGGAGCACCCGATGGAGCTGGACGGCTTCCGGATCATCTCCATGGGCTGGACGAATCCGACGCCGTGGCACACGTTCCGCGAGGCGGAGGAGCCGGAGCTCGCGACGCGCATCGCCCACGCGATGGAGCAGGCGGGCGAGCCCGAGAGAACGATCCTGAACTTCCACGCGCCGCCGTACGGCTCGAAGCTCGACAACGCGCCCGCGTTGAACGACGACCTCACGTACAAGTCGGGCGGCCAGGCGCTGCGCCCGGTCGGCTCGACGTCCGTCCGCGACGCGATCAAGGAGTTCCAGCCCGTTCTCTCGCTGCACGGTCACATCCACGAGAGCAAGGGCGCCGCGCGGATCGGCAAGACGCTCGCGCTGAACCCGGGAAGCTCCTACGAGGAGGGGATCCTGCAGGCCGCGGTCGTGAACATCGACCCCAAGAAGCGGAAGGTGAAGAACTATCAGTTGGTGAACGGCTGAGTCCTTCAGCCCGTTCCTGGCGCTCGGAGGGGAGTGTGACATGGCATCGGTAGGCCAAGAGGCCCCGACCCTGTTCCTGCGGAAGGCCACCGGACTGGTCAAAGGGTGGTCGAAGTTCGACGCCTTCCTGTACTCGTTCATGTCGGTCAACTTCGTCACCCTCGGATTGTTCTTCGCACTATCGGTGTTGGCGTTCGTTCCGACGGGTCAGGTGCTCCCGGCGCTGTTGATCTCCGGCGTGTTCGTCACGTTCCTCGTCATCACGTACGCATCGCTGATCTCCGTGATGCCTCGTGCAGGCGGTGACTACGTGTGGCAGAGCCGCGTCCTCGGCGGTGGGATCGCTTTCGTCCTTGCCGTGACGGGATGGTGGTTCATCCTGTGGTACTGGGCACCGGTCTACGCCAACATCCTGAACGTCGAGCTTTTTCAGCCCCTCGCCGCGATCTTCAAGCTGGGCGGCCTGTCAGATTTCCTGGCCACAAAGACTGGCCTCTTCACGGTCTGTGTCATCACGGTCGTCCTCGCCGGCTTTCTGGTCTCCCTCGGAATGGAGGGCTATGCCCGAGTTCAGAAGTACTGCTTCTACATCGGGATGGCGGCGCTCGGCCTGGTCTTTCTCGTCATGCTCTTCGGCTCTCGCAGCGGATTCGAGAGCGCCTTCAACCAGGAGGCGACGAACCTCTTCGGTGCGAAGAGCAATGCGTATCAGCAGACGATCCAGGTAGCCCACTCCAACAACGGAGGGCAGATCGTTCCGAACATCGGATTCTCGCCATTCTTCGGAAAATCACTTCTGCTCATCCCCTTCCTGTGCTTCTGGATCCTCTGGCCGAACTGGGGCGCCACGCTCTACGGAGAGGTCCGGGGCGCGAGCGATTTCAAGCGAGTGTTGAGCGGCATGATGTGGGGCCTCTGGGTCACGGTTGCGATCGCCGCAGTGTTCCTGCTGCTCGCGAGCAAGTTCTTCGGGTGGCAGTTCTTCAACGGTGCCAATCTCAACTACTGGTCCGGCAACGGACCCATGCCGGTGTGGTCGTATCCGCCGTTGCTGGTGGGCTTCTATTTCCACAACAGCCTAATCACGGGTCTGATCCTGCTCGCGTTCGGTGCCTGGTTCCTGGGTTGGGCTGGGACGCTGTTCCTCTCCTCAACCCGTGTCATCTTCGCCGCGGCGTTCGATCGGATCCTTCCCGAGCGTGTGGCGGACGTCTCCGAGGGCAAGGGAGTTCCGGTCTGGGCGCTCGTTCTGATGTTGGTTCCGGCGCTGCTCGTGAGCGCCCTGTATGCGTATACGAGCAACTTCCAAACGTTCATCCTCGATGCGACCCTCGTGATCGCAGTGACGTTCTTCGGAACCTCGATCGCTGCGATCGTCCTTCCATGGAGGAAGAAGGGCCTGTATCAGAACTCGCCGATCGCCCGCTACAACGTCGCGGGGATCCCGTTGATCACGATCTCGGGAGTCCTGACGGCGGGCTTCATCGGATTCAATCTGTGGGAGTGGTTCAAGAACGACCTGTACGCGGTCAACGACAAGACGTCGCTCGTGTTCATGGGCACGATGTACGCCCTTGCGCTCGTCGTCTACGTCGTGGCGAAGGTCGTTCGCAAGCGCCAGGGCATCGACCTGAACGCCATCTACCGGGAGATCCCGGTCGAGTAGCAGCGAGCCTGCGGAGGCGGGTCGCGCCGGTTCCGTGAGGGGGAGGTGACGGAGGGCGGTCTGCGGACCGCCCTCCGCCATCTGTACGGTGAGAGGTGGACATGGCCGACGCGTACCCGATGCACATCGCAGGGGAGCGGGTTCCCTCGGAGAGCGGCGCGACCTTCGACGCCGTCAGTCCCTCCACGGGAGAGGTGATCGGTTCCGTTCCCGAAGGAACTCGGGAGGATGTGCGCCGCGCGATCGCGGCGGCGAACTCGGCTTCCACTGGGTGGGCTCGGCTTTCCGCCTTTGACCGCGCCGCCGCGATGGAGCGGATCGCCTCGGAGATCGACCTGCGGCGGGACGACCTCGCGCGCACCCTCGCGATCGATCAGGGCAAGCCGCTCGAGGCCGAGGCGCGCGACGAGGTCGAGGAGCTCATCACCTACTTCTCCATGGCCGCCGCGGACGCGCGCCGGATGAACGGTCTGCTTCCACCCTCCGTCGACGGCAACAAGCGGGTTCTCGTGGAGCGCATCCCGCGCGGCGTTGCGGGCATCATCAGCCCGTGGAACTGGCCCTACACGATGCCCGCCGAGATCCTCGCGCCCGCGCTGGCCTATGGGAACGCCGTCGTTTGGGCGGCGGCTCCGACGACGTCGGTCTGCGCGGTCAAGCTCGCCGAGTGTGTGGCCGCGGCGGATCTCCCCGCCGGCGTCTTCAATCTCCTGACGGGGCCCGGGGCGGTCGTCGGCGACGAGATCGCGGCCCACCCCGGAACGCACGTCGTCGGCTTCATCGGCTCCATCGCGACCGGGCACCGCGTCGCCGAACGGGCAGCCGGAAAGGAGCTCCTGCTCGAGATGGGCGGGAACGGACCGCTCGTGACCCTGGAGGACGGTGACCTGGAGAAGGCGGTCGCAGCGACGCTCGTCGCCTGTTTCCTCAACGCCGGTCAGAGCTGCACCGCGGGAGAACGCATCCTCGTCCACGAGGAGGTGCACGACGAGTACGTCGAGCTCCTGCAGAAGGCGATCGCGTCGGAGATCCACCTTGGCGATCCATTGGACGCCGCGACGACGATGGGGCCGCTCAACAACGAGGCGACCGCGGACAAGACGGAGCGCCACGTCTCCGAAGCGGTCGCCTCCGGCGCCGAGGTGCTCACCGGCGGCTCGCGGGAGCGCGACCTCGGCAGCCCGCTATTCTTCGACGCGACCGTGCTCGACGGCGTCACGGAGGAGATGGAGATCGCGCGCGAGGAGACGTTCGGTCCGGTGGCGCCGATCACGACGATCTCGTCCGAGGACGAGGCGCTTCGCGTCGTCGAGGAGTCGCCCTACGGTCTGCTCTCCGCGGTCTTCACCCGTGACCTTGCCCGCGGTCTCCGGTTCGCCGAGAGCGTCCGCACCGGGTGGGTCAACGTCAACGAGGGCACGAACTACTGGGAGTCGCACCTTCCGTTCGGTGGACGCGCCGGCTCCCGCAGTGGCGTCGGCCGCGTCGGCGGGTCGTTCTCGATGGAGCGGCTCACCGAGCTCAAGACGATCGTGATCGACCTCGGGTAGCGCGTGTTCCGTCGCGGATCTCGGACACGGCCGTTCCGCATCTTCTACGCCGCGGATCTCCACGGCTCCCAGATGACGTTCCAGAAGTTCGTGAACGCCGGGGCGTTCTACTCGGTCGACGCGCTGGTCTTCGGCGGAGACCTGATGGGCAAGGCCTTCGTGCCGATCGTTCGGGAGAACGGCAGGCTCCGCGCGCGGTTCCAGGGCGAGGACGTTGATATCGAGGCGAACGAGATCGGCAACCTCTCCAGGAGCATCGAGACGGCAGGGTTCTACTGGCGCGTCGTGGACCGAGACGAGTACGACGCGATGACGGCCGATCCGATGGCCGTCCGCGGAGCCTTCCACGAGCTCGCCTCGGAGCGTCTCCAGCAATGGATCGACTACGGAGAGGAACGGCTCGCGGAGACGGGCGTGCGGATGTTCCTCACCGGCGGCAACGACGACGAGCCGTCGATCCTGGAGGTGCTGGAGAAGCACGAGGGCGAACACGTCGTCGCCGCCGAGGGAAAACTGATCGAGCTCGACGAGGAGCACACGATGGTCACCGTCGGGCTCTCCACGCCGACGCCGTGGGACACGCCGCGCGAGGTCGACGAGGAGGGCATGGAGGCGACGATCGAGGCGACCGCCGCGGCCGTTCCGGACGCCGGGCATTGCGTCTTCAACTTCCATTGCCCGCCGAAGGACACGATCATCGACCGCTGCGTGAAGATCGAGGACCCGTCGGGTCTCGAGCCGGGGGAGCTTCCCAAGCCGGTGCGCGAAGGCGGCCGGTTCGTGACGACGGGCGGAGGAAGCGTCGCGGTTCGCGAGGCGATCCGGAAGTACCAGCCGCTGGTCGCGCTCCACGGGCACATCCACGAATCGCCTGGGCGCGTGCGGATCGGGCAGACGCCGTGCTTCAACCCGGGGAGCGAGTACGGGCAGGGCCAGCTCCTCGGCGTGCTGCTCTCGCTCCGAGGCGGGAAGCTCAGCAGCTACCAGCACACATCCGGCTGAGCCGACGATTTGACGTCTTCGGAGGGCCCTGCCTATCGTCGCGCCATGCACAACGGGGCGCGCCATGCGTAACGACTCAAACGGGGGCAGGCACGAGAACGGCCATCCGATCGGCCAGGTTCAGTCGGTCTCCCGCGCTGCTGGGATCCTCGAGCTTCTCGCCGCGGAGTCCGGCGACCTCGGTGTCACGGAGCTCGGGAGGCGCCTCGGCGTGCACAAGGCCACGGCGTCGCGTCTCCTCTCCACCCTCGCGGAGCACGGCCTCGTGGAGCGCCACCCGGCCACCGACAAATACCGCCTGGGCTTCGGTCTGATCCATCTCGCGGGAGTGGCGATGGCCGGCCTCGACCTCGTTCAGCAGGCGCGCCCGATCCTTGAAGACCTCGCGGAGCGGACATCCGAAACCGTGAACCTCGCCGTCCTCGACGGCGATCAGGTCATGCACGTCGATCAGATCGCCGGGCGCCGCTCCGTGGTCTCCGTCAGCTGGGTGGGACGCAGAACCCCCGTCCACTGCACCTCCAACGGAAAGGTGCTCCTCGCATTCGCGGCGGAGGCCGAGCGCGAGCGGCTCCTAGAGCAGCCGCTGGAGCCCATGACGAAGAACTCCATCACCGATCCCGCGACGCTCCGTGCGCATCTCCAGGACGTACGAACGAGAGGCTACGCGCAGACGATCGAGGAACTCGAAGAAGGATTGAACGCCGTCGCGGCTCCCGTGCGAAGCGGCAACGGCGACGTGATCGCGGCGGTCAGCGTTGCGGGGCCGTCGTTCCGCATGCGGCCCATGGAGCTCCCCCGCATCGCAGCAACGACCGTTGACGCCGCGAACGCCATCTCGCGGCGGATCGGCTACGTCGAGAGGAGGCAACCCGTTGGCCGTTGAAGAGAACCCAGCGATCCTGCAGTACTCGCGCCTCCGCAAGTCGCCCTACTTCTACGCATCGCGGAAGCACGGCGTGAAGCGGTACAGCGTCTACAACCACACGTACCATCCGCGCCATTACGGAGATCCGGTTGCCGAGTACTGGCATCTCCTCAAGGCGGTCACGATGTGGGACGTCGGTGTGGAGCGCCAGATCGAGATCTCCGGCCCGGACGCGTTCCGGTTCACGAACTTCATGGTTCCGCGAGACATGAACAAGTGCGAGGTGCGCCAGGCGAAGTACGTGTTCGTCACCGCTCCGGACGGCGGGATCATCAACGACCCGGTTCTCCTGCGCCTGGAGGAGAACAAGTTCTGGCTCTCGCTCGCCGACTCCGATGTGGGTCTGTGGGCGCAGGGGCTCGCCTACCACTCCGGCATGGACGTCACGATCAAGGAGATCGATGTCGCGCCGGTGCAGATCCAGGGTCCGAAGTCGAAGGAGCTGATGGCCGACCTCTTCGGGGACAAGATCCTCGACGTTCCCTATTACTACATGTCCGAGGACATGGAGCTGAACGGGATGCGCGTCTGCGTCTCCCGTACGGGGTACACGAGCGAGCTCGGCTACGAGATCTATCTCTACGACGCGATGGCGAACGGCGTGAAGCTCTGGGAGACGGTGCTCGAGGCCGGGAAGGCGCACGATCTCCGTGTGATCGGGCCGTGTCACATGCGTCGGATCGAGGGTGGCATCCTCGCCTTCGGCTGCGACATCTGGTACGACACGAACCCCTTCGAGGTCGACATGGGGTACACCTGGATGGTGGACCTCGACCAGGAGGACGACTTCGTCGGCAAGGAGGCGCTCAAGCGCATCAAGGAGGAGGGCCCGAAGCGCAAGCTGATCGGAGTGGAGATCGAGGGCCCGAGCCTCGGGACGTACATCGACAACGAGATGATCGATTTCTTCCCGGTGTTCGACAACGGAACGAAGATCGGTCAGATCACTTCGGCGTGCAACTCCCCTCAGCTGGAGAAGAACATCGGGTTCGCGATGCTCCCGATCGAGTTCGCTGAGCTCGGCCGCAAGTTCGAGGTGGAGACGCCGTCCGGCAAGCAATGGGCCACGACGGTGCCGAAGCCGTTCATCGATCCGAACAAGGAGATCCCGAAGCAGTGAGCCTTCCGGAGCTCCTCGAGCGCGCACGCTTCGAGGTGATCCCGATGTCCGGGGTCTCCGAGGAGGTGGAGGGGAACCTGCCGGCCGGCTCGGTCGTCACGGTGACCTGCTCTCCGACGAAAGGGCCGGACGCGACCATGGACCTCGCGGAGCGGTTCGCGTCGGATCGGTATGACGTCGTGCCGCACATCTCCGCACGAACCGTGCGGAGCCGCGATCATCTCCAGGAGCTCGTCGGGCGGATGCGGGCGGCCGGCCTGAAGGAGCTGTTCGTGATCGGCGGTGACGCGCCGGAGCCCGCAGGCCCCTATCGAGACGCGGGAGAGGTGCTCGCGGAGCTCGGCGACGTGGGTCTGGACCGCATCGGCGTCGGTGGCTATCCGGAAGGTCATCCGCTGATCGGCGACGAGGTGCTGTTGGAGGCGCTCGCGCAGAAGGAGAAGCTCGCCGACTACGTGGCGACCCAAATCTGTTTCTCTCCGGAAGCCGTGATCGACTGGATCGAGGCGATCCGCTCTCGCGGGATCGAGCTCCCGGTCTACCTCGGGATGGCGGGGTCGGTGAAACGCCGCAAGCTCCTGGAGATCTCTCTCCGCGTCGGCGTCGGCGACTCGATGCGCTATCTGACGAAGCACGGAAACCTCGTGACCCGGTTGATGCGTCGGAGCGGGTACACGCCGGACGCCTTCGTTTCCCACGTGGAGCCCTTCATCGGCAACGCCGACTACGGGATCGCGGGCTTCCACGTCTTCACGTTCAACCAGGTGGGGACGACCGAGCGGTGGCGCCGGGGGTTGGTGGAGGCCTACCGGCGCGCCGGGCGGTCGCTCTCGGATGAGGCCGAGGATGACGCCGCGTCCTGAACGTCCGTAGGAAGGAGTCGCTTCGATGACATCGCTGCCCGATCGCGCCCGCGTCGTCGTCGTCGGAGTCGGCATCACCGGCACGAGCGTCGCGTACCACCTCACGGAGCTCGGCTGGCGCGACGTCGTCGTGCTGGATCGCGGTCCGTTCCCGCGCACCGGAAGCTCCACCTCGCACGCGCCGGGGCTGATGTTCCTGCACAACAACTCCCAGATCATGGCGCGGCTCGCGCAGTACTCGGCGGACCTGTACGAGTCGTTCGAGTGGGAGGATCTCCCCGGCTACTACCGCGTCGGCGGCGTGGAGGTCGCGACGAACCCGGCCCGTCTCGAGGAGCTCAAGCGCAAGGCCGGGCAGATGCGCTCCTGGGGTGGCGACGCGTGGATGCTCTCGCCTGAGGAGGCGCAGAAGCACGTTCCGATGCTCGATCCCTCGAAGATCCTCGGCGCGGTGTTCTTTCCGAAGGACGGCGTGACGCGGGCGGTTCGGACCGTCTCCGCGCTGGCGGACAAGGCGTCTTCGCAGGGAGCCTCGTTCCACGGCGAGCAGGAGGTGACCGGCTTCGACATCACCGACGGTCGGGTCCACGGCGTTCGTACCGCCGACGGCACGATCGAGTGCGAGGCCGTCGTGCTGGCGTCCGGGTACTGGGGACCTCGGGTCGGTGCGCTCGCGGGCGTGTCCGTCCCGCTGCGACCGTTCCAGCACCAGTACACGAAGACCGTTCCGTTGGAGCGGTATCGGGGCGCCGCGGAGTGCGTCGAGCCGATCCTTCGGTACCAGGACATGGACATGTACTTCCGTCAGGACGGAGAGGTCTACGGCCTCGGGTCGTACTGGCACGAGCCGCGGATGCTCGAACCCTCCGACGTGCCGACGAAGGCGTTCTCGGAGAACGGCGTGTCGGTGCTCCCGTTCCAGGACGACGATTGGGCGGTTC
>JBJMLP010000010.1:0-5409 GCA_045805245.1 Actinomycetota bacterium
CGAGATTGTCGCCGAGGATGAGGGTCCCGCCGTCCAGCCCGTAGCTTCCTCCACCGTCGGTCGGCGACCGGAGCAGCTGCTCGAGCCCGAGCACGAGCGCCGCGCCCCCGACCTGGCGATCGAGGTCGTCGACGGTCACGAGCTGGCCCTGGTTGAGGTCACCGTCGGCTCGAAGGAGCGTGACGAGCCCGTCCGAGCTGTTGGACGGCTCCCCCGCCGCCACCGGCATCTGGCCGACGAGTTCCTTCACGAGCGGCACCATGAGCGACGAGGGTTGCGGAGACGGCCTCGGCTCCCCGCCCGACACGGCGACGACGACCTGGCCGTCCTGACCGATCTCCTTCAGCGTCTGAGGGGAGATGTCCCCCTTGCGGATGAAGCCGTTCGAGATGAGCTCGTTCAACAGGTCGTTCGCTCCCCCGCTGCCGTGAGGAGCCGCGCCGCTCAACCGGCGGGCGAGCTGCGTGGCGAGCTCGCGTTGGAGGACGCCGGCGGGCGTTAAGGCCGGAACGCCGAGGATCTTCGCGAGCGACTTGCTCGCGTCGGGATCGCTGACCCGCGAGGTGACCGGGAGGACTCCGAGGACGTTGGCGCCCGCGGCCTTGAGCGACGCCTGCGCTTGGTTCAGCGTCGTGCTGTCCGACCCCTCATAGGTGACGAGGACGACGTCCGTCGCCAGCTTGTCGGCCACGATCGAAGGGACGAGGGCCGCGACCTCGTTCCGGAGCTCGACCCTGGCCCGCTCCGCGGTATCTGCGCGATTCGTGGCCTGATCGGTCTGCTTCCGGAGCCGGTCCACGAGCACACGATTGATCACCGTCGTGCCGGCGAGGAGTCCGAGACCGAGGGCGAGGAAGACCGCGACGATCGTCACGAGGTGATAGCGGAAGGAGATCACAGGAGTTCCTTCAGGTGGAGCAGCCACTGCCGGAACTCGTCGAACAGCTGCACGACGTACAGACGCAATGGAGGCGACACGAGGACGACCATCGCCATCGCGAAGATCGCGGAGCCGACGAGGAGGGCGGTGTCGCGGCCGCGGATCCTGCCGGAATACAGACGAGACACGCCCTTGGCGTCCATCAGGATCTCCCCGACGCGGAGGCGCACCAGGAACGTGCTGGCCATCCCCTGCCGGCCCTTGTCGAGGAACTCCCGGAGGTTGCCGTGGCTGCCGACCGCGACGATCAGGTCCGCTCCTTTCTCGTGCGCCATCAGGAACGCGAGGTCCTCGCTCGTTCCAGTCGCCTCCACCGTGGTGTACGGAAGGCCGAGGCGGTCGAGGCGAGCGTGGCCGGGCGCCTCTCCGCCCGGATAGGCATGCACGACGAGCTCCGTCGCCTGGCGACGCCGGCGGCGGCGCTCTCCGTTCGCGAGCTCGAGCGCGTGGTCGGAGACGCTGTCCATGTCGCCGACGATCAGGTCGGGCGCGTAGCCCGCTTCCAGAAGGGCGTCCGCGCCGCCGTCGACGCCGAGGAGCACCGGCCGCACGTCGCGGATGTACGGCCGGAGCGCCGCGAGGTCCTCCCGATACCCGTACCCGCGGACGACGACGAGGACGGGACGGTCCGACATCTCGTGCGCGATGTCCGGCAGGCCGGTTCCGCCGAACAGCAGGTCACGCTCCCGCTGCATGTAGTCGACGGTGTTCCGGGCGAAACGCTCGAAGCGCTCGCCGAGCGAGAGGCGGGCCTCCTCCATCGAGCGCGCGACCGAGGCGCCGCTCTGGCGAACGCCGACCGCGAGGAGCCGGTCGCCGACGTAGACACGGTCACCGTCGAGCCGGAGCACCTCTCCCTCTCTGACCTTCTCGAGGAGGAGCGGTCCGACGCCGTCGATCAGCGGGATCTCGGCGTCGACGAGGATGAGCGGACCCAGGTTCGGATATCGCCCGCTGATCGAACGAGAGGCGTTGATGACGGCGGCGACTCCCGCGTTGACCAGGCCTTCGGCGCTCACCCGGTCGAGGTCTTCGTGGTCGATGACGGCGATCTCTCCCGGCTGGATCCGCGTGAGGAGGTCTTTCGTACGGCCGCCGACGCGGGCGGCCCCGGCCGTCGACCGGGGCTTACGGAGGGGTCGAAGCAGGCTTCTTGATCTCGATGTGGACGTGCGGATCGCCTCCCCGGACGTAATCGTCCGTCTCGGATCGGAACGGGAAGACCCGCGGCGCCCCGATCACCGAAAGGGTAGCCGAGACCCGGTCCCCACGGGCCACCCGAACGCGCGTGAGGTGGATCATCACGACATGGACATCCGGGTGGCCGTCGACGGAGATCTCCACCCGGTCGTCCGTGTACTTTCCGTACAGCTTGTAGGGCTTGACCTGGACGACCACGCCCGAGACGGGAGCGTGGACGCGGGCGGAGGGCGGCAGCACCACGTCGACCGCGGAGGTGGCCGTCGTGGGCCGTCCGCGAGAGGCCATCACCGTGTACGGAGGCCCCTTCTCGTCTTTCGGCGGCCGGAACTTCGTCCGGTTTGCGTTCTTGTGCAGGCGTCCGATCGGCGTGAGGGTGGCCGCGTCGGGATACGAGGCCTCGTGATAGGCGATCAGATGGGGACCCGGAGCGGGGAGATACAGCGTCACGCCTTTCGCGCGGGCGAAGGGAACACCGTGCTGCGGAGGCGCGGGAGCGACGGGCGCGGCGGCGATGCTCGACGGCGACGATCGCGGGACCGGCTGCGCGGCCGGCGCACGCACCAACGCCTGGAGCGCTCCGAGGCCGAACGCCGATCCGACGACGACGATTGCAAGCGCAGCGCCACGCCGGATGCGACGTCCTCGGGGAAGGGCTGCTCGGTGCCTGCCGCTACCCTTTCCCATATCTCGATCCCGACGCCTCGTCCGGCTCCGACGGATCGGCCGGTTCCGTCTCGGGCGATCCGGGAAGCTCGAACTTCTCCCGGACGAGCGCGAGGAAGTCGGGGTGATCGTCGCGTCGAACGAGGCGGGCCGATCGCGCGGCTTTCGTGATTGCGATGCGCGCCCCGACGGGAAGCTCGACACTCTGGCGCCCGTCGGCCGAGAGAAGTCCGCGCTCCTCTCCCTCGACGCGCAGGGTCACCGTCGAAGCGGCGTCGAGGACGAACGAGCGGTCGAACACCATGTGCGCGGCCACGGGCGTCACGATCAGGGAACGGACGCTCGGCGACACGATCGGTCCCCGTGCGGAGAAGGAGTACGCGGTGGAGCCGGTCGGCGTCGCGACGATGACGCCATCGGCGGAGAAGGTCGTCACGTACGTGCCGTCGACGTAGACCGCGAGCTTGATCAGCCTGTGCCGCGCGCGCTTCTCGACGATCACTTCGTTCAGTCCCCATTGAGGATTGAACTGGGTTCCTTCCTCGGGAGCGGCGAGCGCCGCCATGCGCTCCTCCACGCGGGCGTTTCCCTCGAGGGCACGGCGGATCAGTGGCTCCGCGTCGTCGGGCTCCACCTCGGTGAGGAAGCCCATCCGACCGACCTTGACGCCGAGGACCGGAGCGTCGATCTGCGAGGCGACGTGGGCGGCCCGCAGGAAGGTTCCGTCGCCCCCGACGGAGACCACGAGGTCGAGCGCTTCGGCGAAGTCGTCCTGCCGCATCGTTTCGTCCGCGCCGAGCGACTCGCCGCCGAGCTGACGGGTCGCGATGCCGCTGTCACGCAAGCGTCCGATCAGCTGTTCCGCCGCGCGCAAGGCAGCATCCCGTCCGAAGTGCACGACGAAGCCCGCGCGGGTCAACGCTCTGCCTCCGCCACGGCTGCCGCGACGTCGAGCGCTCCCCCGGGTCCTGCCCGGCGGGCGTGGAGGAGGAACTCCGCGTTGCCCGCAGGCCCCTTGAGCGGAGAGGCCATGACGCCGGCCGGCCACAGCCCACAGGACTCCGCGGCCCGCGCGATCCCCTCGATCGCGGCGGCCCGAGCCGCGGGATCGCGCACCACTCCTCCGGGCTCGACCGCGTCGGGCGGCGCCTCGAACTGCGGCTTCACCAGAAGCACGAACTCCGCCGACGGCGCGGAGAGCTCCACCAGCGCCGGGAGCACGCTCGCGAGCGAGATGAACGAGAGGTCCGCGGTGACGATCTCCGGCCGGTACGGCAGGTCTTCCGGCCGGAGCTCGCGGACGTTCGTGCGTTCCAACACCGTCACCCGCGGGTCGTTCCGAACGGTCCAGTCGAGCTGCCCGTAGCCGACGTCGACCGCGACGACGTGGGAGGCGCAGGCCTGGAGAAGGCAGTCCGTGAACCCTCCGGTCGAAGCTCCCGCGTCGAGGCATCGGCGCTCCGCGACCTCGACGCCGAACCGGTCCAGCGCGGCCGCGAGCTTCTCTCCTCCCCGCGAGACGAAGCGGCGTGCTTCGGGTCCGAGCGCCACCGCATCCTCCGGGCGGACGAGCGTGGAGTCCTTGAGCGCCGGTCGCCCCGCGACGCGGACGCGACCGGAAGCGATCACTTCCCGGGCGGCGTTCCGATCGGACGCGAGACCTCGGCGAACGAGCTCCTCATCGAGCGGTTTGCGCACGACCCCTCCTCGGCCGACGCGAGCGACGGCTCAGGATACCGTCCGTCCCTCGACCTTTCGGAAACGGGTGCGAGGGTACGGTTCCCCGGTGATCCCGCTCCACGACGACAACCCGACGTCGCGGTTCGCCTGGGCGACCTTCATCATCATCGTTGCCAACGTCCTCGCCTTCCTGTTCTGGGAGCCGACCTTCGGCAGCGAGGGGCAGCAGCAAGTCTTCTTCTTCTGTCGCGCCGAGATCCCGTGGGAGATCACCCATCAGACGAACCTCGCGCACGGAGGAGCGGCCGCTGCCGTTCAGATCCGGGAGCAGCTCCAGATCAGCGGCGCCGCCGCGGAGCGGTTCCTCCAGCAGCGGTGTCCGGAGAAGAGCTGGTGGCAGTCCGTGTTCGTGGCGATGTTCCTCCACGGGGGATGGGTCCATATCGCCGGGAACATGCTGTTCCTCTGGATCTTCGGCAACAACGTCGAGGATCGGGTCGGCGTCGCGCCGTACGTGCTGCTCTACGTGACGGGCGGCATCGCCGCGACGGCGCTGCAGGTCGCGATCGGTCCGACCAGCGTCATCCCCAATCTCGGCGCGTCCGGAGCGATCGCCGGCGTGCTGGGCGCCTATCTCGTGCTGTTTCCGAGGGCCCGGGTGCTCACGCTGATCTTCTTCTTCTTCATCACGATGATCGAGCTCCCGGCTTCGTTCGTCCTCGGCGCATGGTTCGTGCTGCAGTTCTTCAGCGGCGTCGGCTCCCTGGGCGCGCAGGTGAACGGGGGCGTCGCGTACTGGGCGCACGTCGGAGGGTTCGCGCTCGGGGTGATCGCAGCCGTGACGATCTTCCGACGCTACCGCAGGCCGCCGCAGCCGCGATACCGGAGCCCTATCCCGCCCCGGCCGGACTTCCTCTGAGCTC
>JBJMLP010000011.1:0-4821 GCA_045805245.1 Actinomycetota bacterium
CCGACCCGATCGCGGAGGAGCAACTCGAGCTCGAGGCGGGCGGCACGCCGCCGGAGCTCCCATCCGTCCAGGAGCCGGAGCGCGTGCCGTGACGCCGATCAGCTACTTCCTCGTGCTCTCCGGCATCCTCTTCTCGATCGGAACGGCGGGCGTGCTGCTGCGGCGGAACGCCCTCGTGATCTTCATGTCGGTGGAGCTGCAGCTGAACGCCGTGAACCTTTCCCTGATCGCGTTCTCGAAGCAGCACGGGAACCTGACCGGCCAAGCGCTCGCGTTCTTCTCGATGGTGGTCGCCGCGGCGGAGGTCGTCGTCGGGCTCGCGATCATCGTCTCGATCTTCCGAAGGCGCCGGAGCGCGAACGTCGACGACGCGAACCTCCTGCGATGGTAGCCGCGACGGGAACCTGCGCGTGCTGAGAGCCATCTGGCTGGTTCCCGCGCTCCCGCTCGCCGGAGCGATCGTCAACCTCGCGGTCGGACGCAGGCTCCGCGAGTGGTCCGGATGGCTCGCGTCCGCCGCCGTCGCAGGAGCCTTCGTCCTCGCGCTGATCGCGCTCGTCCAGCTCGTGGCGTTCACGCCTGCCGACCGGGTGTCGATCTCTCATCTCTACGAATGGATCACGGTCGGAAGCTTCCACGTCGGCATCAACTTCCGCGTCGATCCGCTCTCGATGACGATGATCCTCGTCGTCACCGGCGTCGGCACGCTGATCCACGTCTACGCGATCGGCTACATGCAGGGTGACGAGCGCTTCTCCCGCTTCTTCGTCTACATGAACCTGTTCGTGTTCTTCATGCTGACGCTCGTCCTCGCGGACAACTTCCTGCTGATGTACCTCGGCTGGGAGGGTGTCGGCCTCTGCTCGTACCTCCTGATCGGTTTCTGGTTCGAGCGTCCTGCCGCCGCGCGAGCGGCGAAGAAGGCGTTCATCGTCACCCGGATCGGAGACACGGCGATGCTCGTCGGCATCGCGCTGATCTTCGTCACGTTCCGTTCGCTCGACTTCGGACGGGTGCTCCACGGTGCGTCGGGCGCGGTCTCCACCGGGACGGTGACGGCGATCGCGCTCCTCCTGCTGGCCGGAGCCGTGGGGAAATCCGCGCAGCTTCCGCTCCACGTCTGGCTTCCCGACGCGATGGAGGGGCCGACGCCGGTTTCCGCCCTGATCCACGCCGCGACGATGGTCACGGCCGGCGTCTACCTCGTCGTGCGAACCCATGTGCTCTTCGCCGATTCCGGCGTCGCGCTCACCGTCGTGCTGATCATCGGGCTCGCCACCGCGCTCTACGCCGCGACGGCCGCCCTCGGCCAGGACGACATCAAGCGCGTGCTCGCCTACTCCACGATCTCGCAGCTCGGCTTCATGTTCTTCGCCGTCGGTCTGAAGGCGTACGCTGCGGCCGTCTTCCTGCTGGTGACGCACGCGCTGTACAAGGCTCTGATGTTCCTTTCGGCGGGCAGCGTGATGCACGGGATGCACAATGAGACCGACCTCAAGAAGATGGGCGGTCTCCGGAAGCTGATGCCCGCGACGGCGACCGCATTCGGCATCGGCGCGCTCGCGCTCTCCGGCGTGCCGCCGTTCGCCGGCTTCTTCAGCAAGGACGAGATCGTGGCCGCGGCGAATCAGACCGGGCACACGATCGCGTACCTGCTGGCGCTCATCGCGGCATTCCTCTCGGCGCTCTACATCGCGCGGCTCGTGTTCCTGGCGTTCTTCGGCGAGCGTCGTTCCGAGGAGCCGGCGCACGAGTCGCCGCCGATCATGACGCTTCCGCTCGCGCTGCTCTCCGTCGGTGCGGTGGCGGGAGGTCTCCTGGGGCTCACGGCGGCCAACGGAACGATCACGCGGTTCCTCGCTCCGGTCGTCGGGACCCCGGCGGAGCCCATCTCGGGTCTGTCGGAGGTCGCGCTCTCCGTCATCTCCGTCGTCGTCGCGCTCGCCGGCATCGCTGTCGCGTACCTGTTCTATGCCTCCGGGCGGATCGACTGGCTCGCGCGCCGGGAGCGGAACGAGGACCTCCACCGCTTCCTTGAGAAGGGCTGGTACGTCGACGCGGCGTACGCGGACGCGGTCGAGGGTCCCGGGAAGGGGAGCGCCCGCTTCCTCGCCTTCGTCGTCGACCGCAAGGTGATCGACGGCGCGGTGAACGGCGTCGCGGCGCTCTTCCGGTGGCTCGCTTCGGTCGGACGGCGAATCCAGACGGGGTTCGTTCGGAGCTACGCCCTGGGATTCCTCCTCGGCGCCGTGGTCCTGCTCGTGTACGTGGGAGCGAGGCGCTAGATGCCCTGGCTGACCCTCGTCGTGTTCACGCCGCTCGTCGGGATCCCGGCGCTGCTGTTCATCCCGAGCCTCAAGGACGACATCGCCCGGGCGCTCGCCCTGGTCGTCGCGATCGCGACGTTCCTGGTCTCGCTCGGGATGCTCGGAGCCTTCGACGCCGGCCGCTCGGGGTTCCAGCTCGTGGAGCACGCCGACTGGGCAGCGTCCATCGGTCTCCATTACACCGTCGGAGTGGACGGCGTGAGCCTCTTCATGGTGCTCCTGACGACCTTCCTGATTCCGCTCGGGATCCTCGCGTCCTGGAAGGTGGAGCGCGACGTCCGCGCCTTCATGGCCGCGATGCTGGCGATCGAGACGGCGGTGCTCGGCGTGTTCGTCTCGATCGACCTGCTGCTCTTCTTCCTCTTCTTCGAGGGGATGCTCTTTCCGATGTACCTCATCATCGGCGGATGGGGCGGCGACCGCAGGGTCTACGCGGCGCTCAAGTTCTTCCTGTACACGATGTTCGGATCGGCGTTCCTGTTCGTCGCGGTCCTGTTCCTGTATTTCCGGGCGGGAACGGACCTCGGCCATGCGACGTTCGATCTCCGCACGCTCTCGCAGCTCGCGCTTCCGGTCGTGACGGCGCGGTGGCTCTTCCTCGCCTTCTTCATCGCGTTCGCGGTGAAGGTCCCGATCTTCCCGCTGCACACGTGGCTTCCGGACGCGCATACGGAGGCGCCGACGGCCGGCTCGATGATCCTCGCGGCGCTCCTGCTGAAGGTCGGCGCCTACGGACTGATCCGGTTCGACCTGGCGCTGTTCCCGGAGGCGTCGCGGTATTTCTCCACCGCCGTCGAGATCCTGGCGGTGGTCGGCATCGTCTATGGCGGCATCGTCGCGCTGATCCAGAGCGATGTGAAACGGCTGGTCGCGTACTCCTCGGTCTCGCACCTCGGCATCGTCGTGCTGGGAGTGTTCGCGTTCACGCAGCAGTCCGTCTCCGGCGGAGTCCTCCAGATGGTGAACCACGGACTGTCGACGGGCGCGCTGTTCTTGATCGTCGGGATGATCTACGAGCGCACCCACACGCGTGACCTCGGAAAGATGGGTGGTCTCGCACGAACGATGCCGCTCCTCGCCGGGATGCTGCTGTTCGTCGTATTCTCCTCCGTCGGCCTGCCGGGCTTGAACAACTTCGTGGGCGACTTCCTCGTGATCCTCGGCACGTTCGCCGCGCATCGCGCGATCGCCTCGATCGCGGCGATCGGCTTCGTCCTCGCGGCGATCTATCTGCTGTGGTCCTATCAGCGGATCATGCACGGCCCGGAGCCGGAAGAGCATCGGCGCCATCCGGACGTCTCGCTCCGGGAAACGGTCGTGCTCGCTCCGATCCTCGCGGCGATCCTCGTGATCGGCGTGTATCCGAACCTGTTGCTCGACCGGATCAACCCGAGCACCGCTCAGGTCGTCCACCGCGTGGAGCAGGGAGCCGACGCGAACGTTCCGAGCGCTCCGGCGGCCGCGCCGACCGTTCCCCCGACGGAAGGAACCCCGTGATCCCGACGCCGACGCTGCAGTTCGAGCCGGTGCTTCCCGAGCTGATCCTGGTCGGAGTGGGGATCGTCGCGCTGCTGCTGGACGCGCTGGTCAAGCAGACGAAGCCGGTCACGCTGCTGCTCCTCAGCCTCGCCGGCATCGCGGGCGCCGCCGTCGCGACGCTGAAGCTCTGGGACTGGACGGGCCCGACGACCGTGCTCGGAAACACGGTCGCGGTCGACCGGTTCACGGTCGTCGCGCGGCTCCTGATCCTCGGCACCGCCGCGATGGGCGCGATCTACGGGCTCGTGTACTTCGAGCGCTCGCGCGAGTTCCGCGGAGAGTTCTTCGCGCTGCTGCTCTTCGCGACCGCAGGGATGACGCTGATCACGGCCGCCGCCGACCTGATCGTCGTCTTCCTCGCCCTGGAGATCCTCTCCCTGTCGCTGTACGTGCTGACGGGAAGCTCGGCGCGCCTGTCCTCCAGCGAAGCCGCGATGAAGTACTTCCTGCTCGGAGCGTTCTCCTCGGCGTTCTTCCTCTACGGGATCACGCTCTCGTACGGCGCGACCGGCTCGACGAACATCCTTGTCATCGTCCGGACGCTCTCCGGAACGACCGGGCCGTCGGCGCTGGCGCTGACGGCGATCGCGCTCCTCGCGGTCGGGTTCGCGTTCAAGGTGTCCGCGGTGCCGTTCCACATGTGGACGCCGGACGTCTACCAGGGAGCGCCGACGGCGGTCACCGCCTACATGTCCGCCGCGACGAAGGTCGCCGCGTTCGCCGCGCTGATCCGCGTGTTCGACGTCGCCTTCTTCCCGCTCAGCTGGGACTGGACTCCGTTGATCTGGGGGCTCGCCGCAGCGTCGATCGTCCTCGGCAGCGTCCTCGCGATCGCGCAGTCGGACATCAAACGGATGCTCGCGTACTCCAGCATCGCGCAGGCGGGATTCATCCTCACCGGCCTCGTCGCCGCCAATCAGGACGGGATCCAGGCGGCGCTGTTCTACCTGATCGC
>JBJMLP010000012.1:0-5077 GCA_045805245.1 Actinomycetota bacterium
AGGCGGCGAAGGATGCCCGAGGGCCGCTGACGGTCGGACTCGGCAAGGACGTCCACGGCCATGCCCGCCTCGTCGACCTCGCGGAGATGCCGCACGTCCTGATCGCGGGCGCGACCGGCGCCGGGAAGTCCTCGTTGATCAACGCCTTCATCACCTCGATCCTGATGCGCGCCGATCCGGACGACGTGAAGCTCGTGCTGATCGACCCGAAGCGCGTGGAGCTGTCCCACTTCGCCGACATCCCGCACCTGCTCTCGCCGGTGATCGTGCATCCGAAGCGCGCGGCGGAGGCTCTCAACTGGGTCGTCCGCGAGATGGAGACGCGCTACGAGTCGTTCGCTTCGATCGGCATCCGAGACATCCGCTCGTATCGCGCCGGTCTCGCCGAGGGAACGCTCCGCATCCCGCCGGGCCAGGAGCACAAATACGGCCACCTGCCGTACATGCTCGTCGTGATCGATGAGCTCGCCGATCTCATGATGGTCGCGCCGCGGGACGTGGAGGACGCGATCTGCCGGATCGCACAGATGGCGCGCGCGGTCGGCATCCACCTCGTCGTCGCGACGCAGCGGCCGTCCGTCGACGTCGTGACGGGCCTCATCAAGGCGAACATTCCCTCACGGATCGCGTTCATGACGTCGTCGCAGGCGGACTCGCGCGTGATCCTCGACTCCAACGGAGCGGAGAAGCTCGTGGGTCACGGGGACATGCTGTTCGCGCCGTCGAACATCTCCAAGCCGGTGCGACTCCAGGGGGCCTGGGTGACGGAGAAGGAGATCGAGGCCGTGACGGACTGGATCCGCGGCCAGCGCGAGCCGGAGTACGCGACCACCGTCGAGGGCCTCGGGCGCCCCCCGTCCGACAACGACGTCGATCCGGGCTCCGACGACGACCTCCTGGAGCAGGCGACCGAGCTCGTGATCCGCTCTCAGCTTGGGTCGACCTCGATGCTTCAGCGCAAGCTCAAGGTCGGTTTCGCGCGCGCCGGGCGCCTGATGGACCTCATGGAGGACCGCGGGATCGTCGGGCCCTCCCAGGGGTCCAAGGCGCGGGACGTGCTGATCACCTCCGAGGAGTGGGAGGAGTCCCGCTCCACTCGGGCCGGCTGAGCAGGCGTTTCGCTTCTCCGCATCTTTCGCGCTCCTCGCGCGTAGGTTGGTTGCTCGTCGACCGACTCCAAGAGGGGGCCTCATGATCCGACGCATCGCCACGCTCCTGACGCTGGGTCTCGTAGCCGCGGTCACCGCAACGACTGCTTCGGCAAGCACGGGCTCGGACACGCGCATCACTCCCGACGCGCCGGCTGAGGCCGGTTACGTCAGCGCCTACACGCTCGGAACCGGCAACCCGTACACCGACCCCGTTCTGCAGGAGTGCTCCATCGCCCGGGGACGGCAGAACGAGCCCGCGGTCGCCATGGATCCGAGGGATCCCGACGTCATCCTCGGATCCTCGAACGACTACTGCGGCGCCTACGCGGGCAGCAGCGCCGCGAACGGCTTCGGGCAGCCAGGTCCGATCTGGGAGGGGTACTACCGCTCCGAGGACGGCGGACAGAGCTTCGTCGGCTCGCTCGTTCCGGGCTATCCCGGTGACACCTCTCCGTACGCATCGCGGACGGACGGTGTTCGCACCGCGGGTGCGGGCGATCCCGTGATCGCGTGGGACGGGCACGGGCGCGCCTTCTTCGGCGCGGAAGCCTCCGATGACCCGGCCGGGTCGCTGAAGACCTTCGGTGACCAGTGGGTCGCCGTCTACCGCAACCCCGGCGGGCCGAGCGGCAATACGGCGAACGACGGCCAGCAGTTCGTCGAAACGAACCGGGTCGCGAAGGGCTCGTCGGCGCCGAACCTCCTCGGAGTGTTCAACGACAAGACCGCGATCGAGGCCGATCGCACCGGCGGTCCGTGCGACGGAAACGTCTATTACGCGTGGTCGCGCTTCAGCGGCAACGCGGGCAACGTCACGATCGACTTCATCCGGTCGACCGACCACGGACACACGTGGAGCCACCCGATGAGCGTCGCGCCGTCGGCGCACGACGTTCAGCTTCCGGAGATCTCCGTCACGGGTGACGGAAACGTCTACGTCACGTACACGCAGTTCGCTCCGAACGGCAACCGCCGCGAGGGCGTCGCGCTCGCGGCCTCGACCGACTGCGGTCGCACCTTTTCCAAGCCGAAGCTCGTTCAGCCCTTCACCGGGTACGCGTTCGTCGACGTCGCGGCTCCGGAACCCGTTCCGGGCGGCAGCGCCATCGAGGAGGAAGGCGGGGGAGAGGCCGACGGCGAGGCCAACTCCTCGTTGAACCGCGACTGCGGCGATTTCTTCAGCGCCTGTGAGAGCGGCTACACGTTCTTCCGCACCGACTCCGGCGTGCGGGCGACGGCCGACCAGCACGACACGAGGCACGATTGGATCTACGCGATGTACGACGCCTCCAAGCCCGGCACGGAGGTGAAGACGGGGACCACGTACGGAACCCTCTCGCCCGGTGTCGGGAGCCAGGTCGGTGTCTATTACACGCGGATCGACGCAAAGACGGGCGACACGACGAAGCCGGTCCTGATCCGTCCGGAGAGCCAGGGGCACCAGATCTTCCCCGACATCTCCGCGGACGGCGGGGTCCTCCACGCGTTGTGGTGGGACAGCCGGAACGATCCGACGTACTCGCCGAAGCTTCCGATCGGGAACAGCGCCAACGGTCACACGCATCCTGCGCTCGACGTCTACGCGACGTCGTCGACGGATCACGGAGCCAGCTGGTCGGCACCCGTGCGGCTGACGGACGTCTCGACGAACCCGACCGCGGAGCAGTACTCGGACCGGACCGTCCCCTTCATGGGCGACTACCTGTGGATCACGTCGATCGGCAGCACCGCCTACGGCGCGTGGACGGACAACCGCGACGTGCTCCTCGGAGCCGACCCGCGTGAGGCGAACGACGACGATTCCGACGCGGGCGCCGACGTTCCGCAGTGCCGGACGTTCGATCCGAACGCCGGGTGGAGCGGAGATTCTTGCCCGCACACCGGAGAGCTCGACAGCAACATCTACGGAAGTTCCGCTCCCTAGGCGCCGCCGAATCGCGGAGCGACGAGCGGCCGCGCGGGGAGCACCCGCGCGGCCGCTCCACCCTCCGGGCCCGCGTGTCGGGCTCGGTAAGGTGAAAGCTCGCCCATGAACGAGAAGCGCACGATCTTCTTCCGCGGGCTCCGGATCATCCGGGGCTACGTGGCCACGCATCCCCTGCCGTTCACGCTCGCCGTGATCGGTGCCGCGATCTATGCGGCCGCGACCGTGGCGAGCACGGTCGTGCTCGGTCGGATCACCGACCAGGTCGTGACTCCTGCCTTCGGCGACGAGGGCGTCGCGACGCACACGGTCGTGCTCGGCGTCGTCGCGATCCTGGCCGTCGGGCTCATCCGTGCGGGCGGCATCGTGATGCGCCGCTACTTCGCGGGCATGACGAGCTTCCGGATGGCACGGACGCTTCGCACGCGAGTGGTTTCCCGCTACCAGGAGCTGCCGCTCGCCTACCACCAGTCTCACCCGACGGGGGAGCTCCTCGCGCACGCGGAATCCGACGTCGAGGCCGCGACGGAGGTCATCAATCCGCTGCCGTACTCGACGGCCGTCGTGTTGCTGATCCTGTTCGCGACGGTGTCCCTCGTCGTGACCGATCCCTTCCTGGCCATCATCGGGCTCGCGGTGCTTCCGGGCCTCGCGTTCTTGAACCGCGTCTACACGCGGAAGGTCGAGGGTCCCGCCACCCGGGCTCAGGAGAAGGTCGGCGAGGTCGCCGCCGTGGCGCACGAGAGCCTCGACGGCGCGCTGGTGGTCAAGACCCTCGGTCGCGAGCGGGCGGAGGTGGAGCGCCTCGCCGCGCCGACGCGGGACCTCCGCGACGAACGGATCGAGATGGGCCGGTATCGTGCCGGGTTCGAGCCGTTCTTCGACGCGCTTCCGAACTTCGGCATCGTCGTGCTCCTCGCGGTGGGGTCGTGGCGGATCTCCACCGGCGCGATCACGACCGGAACGCTCGTGCAGTTCATCAGCCTCTTCCTGCTGCTCGCCTTTCCGATGCGGCTGATCGGCTTCGTGCTCTCCGACATCCCGAGGGCGGTCGTCGGGATGGACCGCCTCGTCGGAGTCTTCGAGGAGCCGGTCACGCTCCCCGCGGCCGCGGAGGCCCTGACGCTGCCGCCCGGCCCGCTCGGCGTCTCGGTCCGCTCGGTCTCCTACGGCTTCGGAGACGACCGCGTCCTCGACGAAGTCTCCTTCGAGGTGGCGCCGAACGAATCCATCGCGATCGTCGGTCCGACCGGGAGCGGAAAGAGCACCCTCGCCCAGCTCCTCGTCCGGCTCGCCGATCCGGAGTTCGGGTCCATCCGCGTCGGCGGCGTGGATCTCCGCCACATGGACGCGGAACAGCTCCGGGCCTCGGTCACGGTCGTGTTCCAGGAGAGTTTCCTGTTCGCGACGACGATCAGGGAGAACATCACGCTCGGCCTCGATCTCCCGGAGGAGGAGCTCCACCGCATCTCGCGCCTCGCCCGCGTCCACGGATTCGTCTCGGAGCTGCCCGAGGGCTACGACACCGTCGTCGGGGAGCGAGGCGTGACGCTCTCCGGAGGGCAGCGGCAGCGGATCGCGCTCCCTCGCGCGCTGGCGCGGCGGCCGCGGGTGCTGATCCTCGACGACGCGACCTCCGCGGTCGATCCGACGATCGAGGCGGGGATCCTGCAGAGCCTCGTCCACGAGCTCGACACGACGCTCGTCGTCGTCGCGTACCGCGTCTCGACGATCGCCATGGCCGACCGTGTGCTGTGGCTCGAGGACGGCCGGATCGAGGCGTCGGGGACGCACGCGGAGTTGCTGTCTCATCCGCGGTACGAGTCCATGGTTCGCGCCTACGAGCGGGGTGCCGCCTGAGCGCGGCGGGACGACGATGAGCGCGACCCGGGAGAACGAACGGGAGCCCTACGCCGAGGAGGACCTCCTTCCGCCCTCGGCCGAGGAGATCCCGATGCCGCCCGAGCCCTCGGACCTCGACGAGCTCGCGGAGGAGCTCGAA
>JBJMLP010000013.1:0-9703 GCA_045805245.1 Actinomycetota bacterium
CGGTCTTGCCCTGGCCGGCCGCCTTGCCGCGGCCGACGCGCTTGCGCGGCTGCTTCGATCCCTCCGCGGGCTTCAGGTGATGGAGCTTCATCCGGACACCTCCTCCACCTCGACGAGGTGGCGGACCTTGTCGATCATGCCTCGGATCTCCGGACGGTCGTCCTTGATCACCGAGTCGTTCATGCGATGGAGACCGAGCGCACGGATCGTCGCCTTCTGATCGCGCGGGCGATCGATCACGCTGCGGCGCTGGGTGACCTTAAGCCGGGCCATCGCCCACCGCCTCCTCGGCGGCCTTCGCGCGGGTTCGCGCCTGGGCCGCCGCGACCGCATCAAGCATCGGCTTCGGTGCGACGTCGGTCACGTCTCGGCCTCGGAGACTCGCGACGTGCTCCGGCCGCTTGAGCTGGCGGAGCCCCGACATCGCCGCCTTCACGATGTTGATCGGGTTCGAGGATCCGAGCGACTTCGTCAGGATGTCCTTGATCCCGGCGCATTCGACGAGCGCTCGCACGGCTCCGCCCGCGATGACGCCCGTTCCCGGAGCGGCAGGCTTGAGCAGCACGACGCCCGCGCCATCCTCGGCGAGGACCTGGTGCGGGATCGTGGTCCCCATCATCGGAACCTCGAACATCTTCTTCTTCGCTTCCTCGGCGCCCTTGTTGATCGCTGCGGGCACCTCCTTGGCCTTGCCGTAGCCGACGCCGACCTTTCCGGCGCCGTCACCGACGACGACGAGCGCGGCGAACGAGAACCGGCGGCCGCCCTTGACGACCTTCGCCACCCGGTTGATAGAGATGACCCGCTCCTCGTACGGGCTCCGGTCTGATCCCGCCGCGTCGTACCGTCTCAAATCGACAAGCCTCCTTCGCGTGCTCCCTCTGCGAGGGACGCCACGCGTCCGTGGTACAGCCGGCCTCCGCGGTCGAAGACCGCGCGCTCGACTCCCGCTTCCTTCGCGCGCCGCGCGAGCAGCGCACCGACCGCCTTCGCGCGATCCGTCTTGTCCCCCGAGGATGACTTCGCATCCGCATCCAGATCGGATGCCGCGGCGAGCGTGCGCGCGTCCGCGTCGTCGATGAGCTGCGCGTAGATGTGCCGGTTCGACCGGTACACGGCCAGGCGTGGGCGCTCGGCGCTGCCGGAGATGTGCTTGCGCACACGCCGGTGGCGCCGCAGACGGGACACGCGCTTCGTTCCCGTGTCCATCAGGCGCTCGTCTTCGCGGCCTTGCCGGCCTTCTTCCGCACGTGCTCTCCTTCGTACCGGATGCCCTTACCCTTGTAGGGCTCGGGCGGGCGGATCTTGCGGATCTTCGCGGCGATCTCTCCGACCGCCTGCTTGTCGTTGCCGCGGATCGTGATCCGTGTCGGCTGCGGCACCTCGAACTCGACGCCCTCCGGACACTGAACGAGCACCGGATGGGAGAAGCCCGCGGCGATCTCCAGGTCCTGTCCGCGCAGCGCGGCACGATAGCCGACCCCGACGATCTCGAGGCGCTTCTCGTAGCCCTTCGTGACGCCCTCCACCATATTCGCGACGAGCGTCCGCGTGAGGCCGTGGAGGCTCCGATGCATCGCCTCGTCGCTCGGACGCTCGACCCGGATCGTCCCGTCCTCCTGGACGATCTTCATCTCGGGATGCAGCGAGCGCTCGAGCGTTCCGCGCGGGCCCTTCACGCTCACGTGCGTGCCCTCGACGGTCACGTCGACCCCGCCCGGAACCTCGATCGGCTGACGGCCGATCCGACTCATCGGGAATCACCACACATGCGCCAGCACCTCTCCGCCGATGCCCTTCTTCGCCGCGTCGCGGTCCGTCATCACGCCTTGAGAGGTGGAGAGGATCGCGATCCCGAGCCCTCCGAGGACCCGCGGCAGGCGGTCCCGCTTGGCGTACACCCGTCGCCCGGGCTTGGAGATCCGCCGGATGCCGGTGATCGTCCGCTCCCGCTGCCGCCCGTACTTGAGCCCCACGCGGACGACCTCGTGCGGCGCGTCCCCCTCCCGCGCGAAGTCCGCCACGTAGCCCTCGCCCTTCAGGATCGCGAGGACTGCCTCGTTCAGCTTGGAGGCCGGCACGACGAGCTCGTCCTTCTGAGCGAGGTTCGCGTTGCGGATGCGCGTGAGCAGGTCCGCGACGGGGTCGGAGACGTGGGTGTTGAGACTCTTCACCATGACGCCTTCGTCACCCCCGGAAGCTCTCCGAGATGCGCGAGCTCGCGGAAGCAGAGCCGGCAGAGCATGAACTTCCGGTACACGGCACGCGGACGCCCACAGCGCTGACACCGCGTGTATGCGCGCACCCGGAACTTCGGCCGCTTCCGCTGCTTCTCGAGCAATGCCTTCTTCGCCATGCGTGTCTCCTCTAGCTCGCCTGCGCCGTCACCGCGGACTCTCCTTGGAGCGGGAGCCCGAGCGCGTGGAGCAGCGCGCGGCCGTCGTCGTCGTTGGTCGCCGTCGTGACGATCGTGATGTCCATGCCGCGGACCTTCACGACCTTGTCGTAGTCGATCTCCGGGAAGATCAGCTGCTCCGTCACCCCGATCGTGTAGTTCCCGCGCCCGTCGAACGCCTTCGGATCGAGGCCGCGGAAGTCGCGGATCCGCGGCAGCGCCGTGGAGATAAGCCGGTCGAGGAACTCCCACATCCGCGCGCCGCGGAGGGTGACCTTCGCTCCGATCGACATGCCCTCTCGGAGCTTGAAGCCGGCGATCGACTTCCGAGCTTTGGTGACGACCGGCTTCTGGCCCGTGATCGTGGTGAGGTCCTCCACCGCGGCCTCGAGCATCCGCGCGTCCTTGACCGCTTCGCCGATGCCCATGTTGATGACGATCTTCTCCAGCCGCGGCACCTGCATCGGGTTGTCCATGCCGCGCTCGGAGCGCAGGCGCGGAAGGAGCTCCTCCTGGTACCGCACCTTCAGACGGGGAACGTAGCGCTCGCTCACAGCTCCGCCTCGCACTTCCGGCAGATCCGCACCTTCGTGTCGCCCACGACGCGGTGACCCACCCGGGTCGGCTTCCCGCAGGACTTGCAGAGGATCTGGACGTTGGAGATGTCGATGAAGTTCTCGGTGTCGATGATGCCGCCCTGCTGGAGCTGCTGGCCGCCGGTGGAGCGTTTCCCGCGCGTCTGCGTGTGCTTCTTCGCGCGCGCCGCACCCTCGACCATGACGCGGCCCTCACCGGGCATGACGTGAACCACCCGGCCGGTATGGCCGCGGTCCTTGCCCGACATCACGATCACGTTGTCGTCCTTCTTGATGTCCACGCCTGGCATGGGTTACAGCACCTCCGGTGCGAGCGAGATGATCTTCATGAAGCGCTTCTCCCGGAGCTCCCGGGCCACCGGCCCGAAGATCCGTGTTCCGCGCGGGTTCCGTTGGTCGTTGATGAGCACCACCGCGTTGTCGTCGAAGCGGATGTAGGAGCCGTCCGGCCGCCTGCGCTCCTTGGCCGTCCGGACCACCACCGCCTTCACGACCTCTCCCTTCTTGACGCCGCCTCCCGGCAGCGCGTCCTTCACCGATCCCACGATCACGTCACCGACCCCCGCGTACCGACGGCCGGAGCCGCCCAGCACGCGGATGCACAGCACCTCCCGGGCGCCGGTGTTGTCCGCGACACGTACCCGTGACTCCTGTTGGATCACTCAGCCCTCTCGACGATCTCGACGACCCGCCAGCGCTTCGTCTTGGACAGCGGGCGCGTCTCCATGATCCGAACGGTGTCCCCGAGGTGCGCGTCGTTCGTCTCGTCGTGCGCGGAAAGCTTCGACGCGTGACGCACGATCTTGCCGTACACGCGATGACGGAGGGCATGGTCGATCCGAACGAGGACGGTCTTGTCCATCTTGTCCGACACCACGACGCCGGTCCGCACCTTCCGGGAGCCGCGCTCTCGATCCGTTTCCGGTGCGCGCTCACTCACGACTCCTCACCCGCCTCTTCTCGCACGTGGTCCTTCACCTTCCCCATGTCGATCGGGGCGTCCTCCGGGCCGGAGGTCTCGATCATCATCTCGAGCGAATCGCCCTTCAGCTCTCCGGAGGCCTGCATCTCGCGGGAGCGCTCGAGCGACTCCTCCTCCGCGCGCGCGACCTCCTCCTCGAGCTCGACCTCGAGGTGCCGCTGGCGCAGGAGCGTGAGGATGCGCGCGACGTCGTGGCGCACCTCCTTGACGCGCATCGGGTTGTCGAGCTGCCCCGTCGCGAACTGGAACCGAAGGTTGAACAGCTCCTCCTTCAGCGACTCCAGTCGCTCGAGGAGCTCCTCGTCCGGCAGCTCGCGGAGCTCGGCGGTGCGAGGCATCACTCACCACCTCCCACGCGCATCACGAACTTCGTCTTGATCGGGAGCTTGTGGGCGGCGCGCGACATCGCCTCGCGGGCGAGCGTCTCGGAAACCCCCGACAGCTCGAACATCACCCGGCCGGGCTTCACGACGGCCACCCAGGACTCCGGGTTGCCCTTGCCGGAACCCATCCGCGTCTCCGCGGGCTTCTTCGTCACGGGCTTATCCGGAAAGATGTTGATCCACACCTTGCCGCCGCGGCGGATGTGACGCGTGATCGCGACTCGGGCCGCCTCGATCTGGCGGTTCGTGATCCACGCCGGCTCCAGCGCGAGGAGCCCGTAGTCGCCGAAATGCACCTCGGTGCCGCCCTTCGCGAGCCCGCGCATGCGGCCGCGGTGCTGCTTGCGGTGCTTGACCTTCTTCGGCGCGAGCATCAGGCGCCACCGCCTTCGGGCTGCGTCTCGTTCGGCGTCACGCCCGGCGTCTCGGCGATCTCTTCCCGCTCCTCCGTGAGGTCGGAGGACGCGGGCTCTCCCGCCTCGGAGGGCGGAACGATCGACGCGTCCGCCGGCTGGCCGGTGGTGAGCGGCGACTCCACCGGCTCGGGAGGAGCAGGCACCTCGCCTCTCGGCTGCTCGTCGGGAGCGCCCTCGGCCTGGACCGCCTCGGCGGACGGCTCGGCCGCGTTCGGCTCAGCCGCAGCCGTCTCCGGAAGCGCGACCTCCTCGGCCTCGGCCTCGTCGGTGATGAGCGCGCCCGTCGACGCGCCGCCACCGCTCGGCGTCCGCGCGGCCATGCCCGCCATTGCCCGGGCGCGTGCGCGCTCGGTCTCCTGCTCGGCGGCCGGGATCTGGTCGCCGTGATAGACCCAGACCTTCACTCCGATCTGCCCGAACGTCGTCTTCGCCTCGGCCGTGCCGAAGTCCACCTTCGCACGGAGCGTGTGGAGCGGCACCCGTCCCTCGCGGTACCACTCGCGGCGCGACATCTCCGTGCCGCCCAACCGGCCGCCGCACTGGACGCGCACGCCGAGCGCTCCGGCGCGTGTCGCGGTCTGCACGCACTTCCGCATCGCGCGGCGGAAGGCCACGCGCCCGGCGAGCTGCTCGGCGACGCCCTGCGCGAGGAGCGCGGCGTCGGTCTCCGGCCGCGATTCGCTCGCGGCGGAGTTCATGTCCTCGACCTTGACGTCGACCCGCTTCTTCGTCACGCGCTCGACGTCCTTGCGGATCTTGTCGACCTCCGCGCCCTTGCGTCCGATCACGATGCCGGGGCGCGCGGTGCGGATGAAGACCCAGATCTGATCGCCCTTGCGCTCGATGTCGATGCTGGAGATGCCGGCGCGGGACAGCCGCGAGCGGATGTGCTTGCGGATCCAGACGTCCTCGTGGAGCGAGGTCGCGTAGTCGCGCCCCGCGTACCAGTTGGACTTCCAGGGGTAGATCACCCCGAGCCGGAAACCGTACGGATTAACCTTGTGGCCCACCTGCATCCTCTCCCAACGATCGAACGACGAGCGTGATGTGCGATGTGCGCCGGCGGATCCGTCCCGCGCGGCCGTACGCGCGAGGCCGGTAGCGCTTGAGCGTCGGTCCCTCGTCCACGAACACGCGCTCCACGATCAGGTTGTCCGAGATGATCCCGGGCGTCCGCTCCGCGTTCGCCACCGCGGAGTCGAGCACCTTCACGACCGGGTCGGTCGCGCCGAGCGGCGAGAACTTGAGGACGCGCCGGGCGTCGTCCACCTGCCGGCCCCGGATGAGCTCGATCACCCGCCGCGCCTTGCGCGGCGAGACGCGGAGGTACTTCGCGGTCGCTTTCGCTTCCATCTCGCTCCTACTTCAGCGACGTGCTTCGCTCGGTGTGGTGCCCGTGCGTCCGGAACGTGCGCGTCGGGGCGAACTCCCCGAGCTTGTGCCCGACCATCGACTCGGAGATGTAGACGGGCACGTGCTTGCGGCCGTCGTGCACCGCGATGGTGTGCCCGATCATGTCCGGCACGATCGTGGAGCGCCTCGACCACGTGCGGATCACGCGCTTGTCGTTGCGCTTGTTCATGTCCGCAACCTTGACCATGAGGTGCTCGTCGACGAACGGACCCTTCTTGATCGACCTCGGCATCAGCCTCGTCCTTTTCCGCGGCGCCGGATGATGAGCTTGCTCGACGCCTTGTTCTTGCGGCGCGTCCGGCCTTCCTTCTTGCCCCACGGCGACGTCGGATGGCGTCCACCGGAGCTCTTGCCTTCCCCGCCGCCGAGCGGGTGGTCGACCGGGTTCATCGCGACGCCTCGGACCGACGGCCGCTTGTTCTTCCATCGCGCGCGGCCGGCCTTGCCGAGCTGCACGAGCTCGTGCTCGGCGTTTCCGACGACGCCGACGGTCGCGCGACACGCGGCCTCGACGAGTCGCATCTCTCCCGACGGAAGCCGGAGGGTCGCGTGACGCCCCTCCTTCGCGACGAGCTGGATGGAGGTTCCGGCCGAGCGGGCCATCTTCGCTCCGCCGCCCGGCTTGAGCTCCACAGCGTGGATCACGGTGCCGACCGGGATGTTCCGAAGCGGCAGCGCGTTCCCGGGGCGGACCTCCGCGCCGTCGCCGGACATCAGGCGGTCACCGACCCGCAGCCCCTGCGGGGAGAGGATGTAGCGCTTCTCGCCGTCGACGTAGTGGAGCAGCGCGATGCGCGCGCTCCGGTTGGGGTCGTACTCGATGTGCGCGACCTTGGCGGGCACGCCGTCCTTGTTCCGCCGGAAGTCGACCGAACGGAAGCGGCGCTTGTTGCCGCCGCCCTGGTGCCGCGTGGTGATGCGGCCCTGCGAGTTGCGTCCGGCGCGCTTGCGTCCCTTCTCCACTAGAGACTTCTCGGGGCGCGCGCGCGTGATCTCCTCGAACCCGGAGACGCTCGCGCCTCGACGTCCGGCGCTGGTCGGCTTGTACTTGCGAACGGCCATGGCTACTTCCCGGTCTCGAAGATCTCGATCGTGTCGCCCTGGGCGAGCGTCACGATGGCGCGCTTCTGATCGGCGCGCTTCCCTTGCGTGTAACGGCGGCGCTTGACCTTTCCGCGACGCATCAGCGTGTTGACCGAGAGCACCTGGACGTTCCAGATCTTCTGGATCGCCTCCTTGATCTCGGTCTTGTTCGCGCGCTGGTCGACGAGGAACGTGTAGGTGTTCCGCTCGAGGCCCGCGTAGGACTTCTCCGACACGATCGGCCGGATGATGACGTCGCGCGTCGTCTTCACGAGGCGTTTTCCTCCTGAACGGCGGGCTGCGGACCGGCGGAGAGCGCTTCGAGCGCGGCCCTGGAGAACAGGACGCGATCGGCGGCCAGCACGTCGTAGACCGAGAGGCTCCGGGCGTACGAGAGCCTCACCTGGCGGAGGTTCCGGAAGGACTTCTCGACGGTCGTCTCGGGCTCCGGCAGGACGACCAGCACCTTGCCCCGGAGCTCCAGCGCGTCGAGGATCTCGGCCGCATCCTTCGTGCGCGGCTCGTCGAAGCCGATCTCGTCGATCACCGCGAGCTTCCCGGAGGACGCCGCGTCCGATAGCGCCGCCCGCAACGCGCCCTTCTTCATCTTCTTGTTCACGCGCACGGAGTGGTCGCGCGGCTTCGGGCCGTGCGCGACGCCACCGCCGCTCCAGATCGGCGACCGGGTGGAGCCGTGCCGCGCGCGGCCCGTCCCCTTCTGCCGCCACGGCTTCTTGCCGCCGCCGGAGACCTCCGCACGCGTCTTGGTGGAGTGCGTGCCGGCGCGGAGCGACGCGAGGCCCGCGATCACCACCTGATGCATCAGCGGAACGTTCACCGGCGCCTCGAAGAGCTCCGCGGGGAGCTCCTGGTCGCCGACCTTCTTGCCGGACCGGTCGAACACGGGGGTCGTCGCCATCAGGCCTCCGCTCCCGTGGGCGCCTTCACGGCCGAGCGAACCATCAGCAGGCCCCCGGTCGGCCCGGGAACCGCTCCTTTCAACAGGAGGAGGTTCCGCTCCGGATCCGCCTGGAAGACCTCGAGGTTCAAGATGGTCACCCGCTCGCTCCCCATCTGGCCGGCCATCCGCATGCCCTTGAAGACCCGCGACGGCGTGGCGCACGCGCCGATCGAACCCGGCGAGCGGTGCTTGCGCTGCGTGCCGTGTCCGGCGCCGAGACCTCCGAAGCCGTGCCGCTTCATCGGCCCCGCGAAGCCCTTGCCGCGAGAGACGCCGACCACGTCGGTGCGATCGCCGGCCGAGAACACATCGGCCTTGATCTCCTGGCCGGGCTCGTAGCTCGAGGCGTCGTCCGTGCGGAGCTCCACCACGTAGCGGCCCGGCTTGCCACCGTGCGCATCGAAGTGGCCCTCCATCGGCTTGGTCGTGGAGCGAGGCCTCGGGTCGCCGAACGCGAGCTGGATCGCGTCGTAGCCGTCCTTCTCCTTGGTCTTGACCTGCGCGACGTAGGAGGGGCCTGCCTTGATCACCGTGACCGGAACGGCCCGCGTGTCGTCGAACACCTGGGTCATGCCGAGCTTCTCGCCGAGGATCCCGTGGACGGCAGCCATCAGAGCTTGATCTCGATGTCGACGCCGGAGGAGAGGTTGAGCCGCTGCAGCTCCTGCACGGTCTTCGACGTGGCATCCACGATGTCGATCAGCCGCTTGTGGGTGAGCATCTGGAAGTGCTCGCGCGAGTCCTTGTGCTTGTGCGGCCCGCGGATGACCGTGTACACGGAGCGCTCGGTCGGAAGCGGCACCGGTCCGACGACCTTCGCTCCGGTGCGCGTGACGTGGTCCACGATGTCACGAGCCGCCGCATCGAGCATGCGGTGGTCGTACGCGCGGAGCTTGATCCGGATCTTCGGGCCGGCCACGGTTCGCTTCCCCCTCGTCCTCTCCGCTTACTTGTCGATCCGCGTGACGCGGCCGGCGCCGACGGTCCGTCCACCCTCGCGGATCGCGAAGCGGAGGCCTTCCTCCATCGCGATCGGCGCGATGAGCTCAACGGTCATCTCGACGTTGTCGCCCGGCATCACCATCTCCACTCCCTCGGCGAGACTGGCCGAGCCGGTCACGTCGGTCGTGCGGAAGTAGAACTGCGGCCGGTATCCGTTGAAGAACGGCGTGTGACGCCCGCCCTCGTCCTTCGACAGCACGTACACCTGCGCGCCGAAGTTGGTGTGAGGAGTGATGGATCCCGGCTTCGCGAGCACCTGCCCGCGCTCGATGTCGTCCTTGTCGACGCCGCGGAGGAGCACTCCGACGTTGTCGCCGGCCTGCACCTCGTCGAGGAGCTTGCGGAACATCTCCAGGTCGGTCGCCGTGGTCTTGGTGGTGGGCTTGATGCCGACGATCTCGACCTCGGACATCTTCGTGAGCTGCCCGCGCTCCACACGGCCGGTCGCGACGGTGCCTCGTCCGGTGATCGA
>JBJMLP010000014.1:0-5621 GCA_045805245.1 Actinomycetota bacterium
ACGAAGGAGGTCGGCTTCCCTTCCGCCCAGGAGACGTCGATCAGTCGCTCGGGCTCGCGGGAGAGCGCCTTGGCGTTCGGACAGTCCGCCCGGTGGACGGAGACGCCCTGGCCGCGGCTCACGAAGCCCATGATCTCGTCGCCGGGCACCGGCGTGCAGCAGCGCGCGAGTCGCACCCATACGTCGGTGGAACCCTGGACGACCACCCCCTGCGCCGCTGCTCGTCCGTCGCTGATCCGCACGGGCCGGGCGAGCGGAACGTCGAGCGCATCCTCCTCCGACGCGCCGGAAAGAAGCCGCGACAGACGCGCGACCACCGATTGCGGGGAGACGTGTCCCTCCCCCACGGCGACGGAGAGGGCGTCGAGGTTCGGATATCCGAGCTCTCCGGCGACCTGTTCGAGCGCCTCGTCCGTCGCCAGACGCTTGAACGGGACGTTCTGCTTGCGCATCAGCGTTTGGAGCGCCTCCCGGCCGACCTCGAGCATGTCCTCCCGGCGCTCGCGGGAGAACCACTGCCGGATCTTGTTCCGCGCGCGCGGCGACTTCACGAACTGGAGCCAGTCGAGCGACGGCGACGCGTCCCGCGCCCGCGACGTGAGCACCTCGACCTTGTCTCCCGTGCGGAGCTCGTAGTCGAGCGGAACGAGCTTCCCGGCGACCTTCGCTCCGATGCAGCGGTGACCGACCTCGGTGTGGATCGCGTAGGCGAGGTCGATCGGCGTGGAGCCGGCCGGGAGGCTCACGACGTCGCCCTTCGGGGTGAAGACGAAGACCTGACCGCCGTAGAGGTCGATCCGCAGGCCCTCCATGAACTCCCGCGGATCGCGCATGTCCTGCAACCATTCCAACATCTGTCCGAGCCACGCGAGATCTGAGGTGTCCTTGCCCTTCTGCTTGCCTTCCTTGTAGCGCCAGTGCGCGGCGATCCCGTACTCCGCGGTGCGGTGCATGTCGCGGCTCCGGATCTGGATCTCGAGCGGCTTTCCCTGCGGCCCGACGACCGTCGTGTGCAGCGACTGATACATGTTGAACTTGGGCATCGCGACGTAGTCCTTGAACCGTCCGGGGATCGGCTTCCACAGGGAGTGGACCGCACCGAGGGCTCCGTAGCAGTCCCGCACCGATTCCACGAGGATGCGGACCCCGACGAGGTCGTAGATCTCGTTGAACTCCTTGCCGCGGAGCACCATCTTCTCGTAGATGGAGTAGAGGTGCTTCGGACGGCCCTCCACCTCGGCCTTGACGCCGACCTCGCGGAGCTGCGATCGGGCCTCGGCCAGAACGCCGTCGATGTACTCCTGGCGCTCGCCGCGCCGCTTCTCCACGAGCGCGGCGATCTCGCGGTACGGCCCGGGATGAAGGGTCTTGAACGACAGGTCCTCGAGCTCCCACTTGATGCGGTCGACGCCGAGGCGATGGGCGAGCGGCGCGTAAATCTCGAGCGTCTCCGTCGCCTTCTCGGCCTGCTTCATCTGCGGCAGCACCGAGATCGTCCGCATGTTGTGGAGCCGGTCGGCGAGCTTGATCAGCAGGACGCGGATGTCGCCTGCCATCGCCACCACCATCTTGCGGACGTTCTCCGCCTGCTCCTGCTCCCGGGTCCGGAACGTGATCTTGTCGAGCTTGGTCAGTCCGTCCACGATCGCGGAGATCTCCGGCCCGAAGTCGCGTTCGAGCTGTTCCAGGGAGACGTCGGTGTCCTCCACCACGTCGTGGAGGAGCGATGCGACCAGCGTGGTCGTGTCCAGGTGCAGCTCCGCCAGGACGTTCGCGACCGCGAGGGGATGCTCCACGAAGTCCTCGCCGGAGATCCGCTTCTGGCCGGTGTGGGCGGCCTCCGCCACCGCGTAGGCGCGCTGGAGCTGCTTCAGGTCGGCCTTGCCGTTGTAGCTCTTGACCGTGCGGACGAGGAGCTGGAAGGACTCGCGTTCCGCCGTCTCGCCCGGACGCAGGCGTGCGAGGAGACCGCCCCTCCGCTCCGAGCGAACCTGCTCGCGACTTTCCAGGTCGAACCTCCTCCCTCCAAGTCTAGCCGGGGGCCGAGGAGTTCCGAAGCTAGTAGCTGATCAGCGAGAAGAGGTCGTAGCCGGCGACCTGCTCGCGCCCGTTCAGGAACGCGAGCTCGATGAGCGTGGCGATCCCCATCACCTTGCCGCCGATCCGCTCGACGAGCGAGGCCGTCGCCTTCGCGGTGCCGCCCGTCGCGAGGACGTCGTCCACGATCAGCACGCGCTCCCCCGGCCGGACCGCGTCACGGTGGATCTCCAGCGTGGCGGTGCCGTACTCGAGCGCGTACTCCTCGGACTCCGTCTCCCAGGGGAGCTTGTCCTGCTTGCGGACGGGCACGAAGCCGGCGCCGAAGTGGTAGGCGACGGGCGAGGCCAGGATGAACCCTCGCGCCTCGATGCCGACGACCTTGTCGACGTTCCCACGCCCGAAGTGGACGACGATCAGGTCGATGACCGTGGAGTAGGCGATCTCGTCGGCGAGGAGCGGCGTGATGTCCTTGAACACGATGCCGGGCTGCGGGAAGTCCGGTACGTCCCGGATCAGGGATCTGAGCTGCTCGAGATCCACGCTCACCGTCGCCGGCGTTGCTTCGCGGAGGTCTTCTTCTTCTTCGGCCGCGGCCGCTGCGCCGTGGCCTGCCTCGCCGCAACGCGCGTCGCGGCGGCGTTGGAAACCGCCGCGGCGGACGTGGGCGCGAGCTCCTCGTCGGCCTCGGCCGCCGGTGCCGTCGCGGAGGGTTTGACGCTTCGAAGCGCGGGCTTTCCGCCGGGCTGGCGCTGGGCCTTCGCGCGGATCTGCTGATAGCGCGGCTCGCGCTCCTTCAGCGTCGCGAGGATCGGCGAGGCGACGAAGATCGAGGAGTACGCACCCGACGTGACGCCGATGAACAGCGCGAACGCGAAGTTCTTGAGCGTGTCGCCGCCGAAGAACAGCAACGAGACGATCGGCAGGAGCACCACCAGGGAGGTGTTCACCGACCGCATCAGCGTCTGGTTCAGCGAAAGGTTCACGACGCCCGAGTACGTGTCCTTCGTGACGAGCGCGAGTGACTCCGTGTTCTCCTGGATCTTGTCGAAGATCACGACGGTGTCGTAGAGCGAATATCCGAGGATCGTCAGGATCGCGATGATCGTTTCCGGCGTCACTTCGCGGCCGACCAGCGCGTAGATGCCGGCCGTGATGATGAGGTCGTGCAGGAGCGCCGCCTGCGCGCTGATCGCCATCTTCCACTCGAACCGGAACGCGATGTACACGGTGACGAGGATGAGGAAGATGATCAGGCCCTCCAGCATCTTCTTGGAGATCTGGGCGCCCCACGTCGGCCCGACGTCCGTCACGTTCACGTCGGCCGGCGTGTCCCCGGCCTGGGTCGCGAGCGCATCGATCAGCTGCCCGCGCTTCTCGCCGAGCGTCGTGAGCGTGCTCGTCCGGATCGAGATCGTGGTGCCTCCGACGACCTGCACCTCGGCGTCTCCTCGACCGTACTTCGCCATCGTTGATAGGACCTGGTCGGCCGTGACCCCGGCGTTGTCCGGGTACTGCAGCTGGGCGCCTCCCTCGAAGTCGATCGAGAGGTTCAGGCCGCGGACGAACAACCCGAGCAGCGAGAGCACGATCAGGATGCCGGAGATCGCGAACCACCAGTTCTTGTGCTCGATGATCCTCAGATGCGGAACGCGATGCCCGCGGAAGGTTCCGACGGCCTCGTGGAGCCTCACTTCGAACCCCCCGCGACCGCCGGGATGGGAACCGGATCCGCGGCCACGCCGCTCGTGAGCCCCATCCCCTTCAGGTTCGTGAGGCGTTCGCTCCGCGCGATCAGGAAGACGGTCGGACGCTTGAAGAAGTAGACGACGAACATGTCGAGCATCGTCGCCAGCCCGAGGGTGAGCGCGAACCCGCGGACCGACCCGATCGTCAGCAGGTAGAGGACGGCCGCGGCGAGGATCGTCACGATGTCGGCAGCGACGATCGTGTGCCAGGCGTGCTGGAACGCCGGCACGATCGCGGACCGCGGTGTCTTGCCGTGGCGGACCTCGTCCTTCAGCCGTTCGTAGAACACGATGTAGGAGTCGGCGGTGATCCCCATCGACACGATCACGCCGGCGATGCCGGCGAGGCTCAGGCTGTAGCCGACCGTGCGCCCGAGGATGGAGATGAGGCCGATCGTCAGGATCGCCCAGATCCCCATGCCGAACCACGTCACGATGCCGAGGAGCCGGTAGTAGAAGAGGAGATAGAGGGCGAGGGCGATCAGGCCCACGAGGCCCGCGATCAGACCCTCGTGGAGCGACTCCTTGCCGAGCGTCGGGCTCACGGTCTGGATCTGGGACTTGGTGAGCTGCACCGGGAGCGCACCGGCGTTGAGCACCGTCGCGAGGTCTTTGGCGCGCTGCTCGGTGAAGCTCCCCGAGATCGTGCCGTTGCCGGTCGTGATCTGTCCCTGCACTGTCGGCGCCGAGATGACCTTCTGATCGAGAACGATCGCGAGCTGGTTCTCCGGAGCAGCCTGGCTGACGAGGTTCCCGGTCACGTCGGAGAACGTGTTGGATCCCGACGGGGTGAGCGTGAAGTCGATCTGCCACCCCGTCTGTCCGCTCTGCCCCGTGTTGAACACCGCGGTCGCCTTGGAGATGGCGTCGCCGGGAACGAGGACCTTGCCCAGCTTGTACTTCGTCGTTCCGCCCTGGTTCGTGAACGTGACCGGCTTGTTCTCGAGTGCCTGCGTCGAACATCCCGCGGGCGCGGGCTGCGTGGTCGTCGGGCAGGTCACAGGCGTCGTCTTGAAGCTCGGGTCGCTGGAGGTGAGCACCTGGAGCACCTGACGCTGCTCCAACCGCGCGGTCGTTCCGATGATCTGGAGCAGCCGGTCCTGTCCGGTCGCCTGGAGCGCCGCTTGCGCGTCGTCCTGGGTCAGGTAGCACCCGTTCGGCAGCACCTTGCCGTCGGAGCCGAGGACGCAGTACTGCGTGTGCTCCTCCGTGACCTGGATCGCGGAGAGCGCCGCGTTCGCGTCATCCTGCGCGGTCTCGCCGGAGTAGCACCCGAACGGTTTCCCGCCCTGGCCGATCACGCAGTACTGCTGATCGACCTTGGTCGTGATCGCGTCCTTCGCCGCGTTCGCCTGCTGCTCGCTGTCGTAGCACCCGAGCGTCTGTGTGCCCGTCGCCGGGGTGAGGCACCACTGGTTGTTCTGTTGCTTGACGGTGAGGCCCTTCAAGGCCGCGTCCGCGGCGTCCTTCGAGCCGTAGCAGTTGAGCTGGGTCCCGTCCTTGCCGATCAGGCACGCCTGCGTGACGTTCGGCTTCACCGTCGCCGCTTTCAAGGCCGCGTCGGCGGCTTCCTGGGTGGGATAGCAGCCGAGCTCCTTCTGGTCCTGACCGATCAGACAGAACTGGTGCTTCGCCTGCTGCTCGATCGTGCCGCGAGCGAGTCCGGGGATCTGCACCTCGATGTTGTTGCCGTTCACGAACAGCTGCGGCTCCGCGACACCGAGCGCGTCGATCCGGTTCCGGATGTTCTCGAGCGCCTGATCCATGACGTCCTTCGGTGTTCCGGACGGCGCGGTCAGGACGACGGAGACGCCGCCCTCGAGGTCGAGGCCGAGG
>JBJMLP010000015.1:0-18365 GCA_045805245.1 Actinomycetota bacterium
CTACGGGATGATCGTCGCCGACAACGGCTCCGACTGGTACTTCCAGGGAACGATGGACTCCCGCTGGACGAACGCGCTGCTCGATCAGCTCAAAACGATCCCGGCGTCGGCGTTCGTCGCCGTCGATGAGGGCGGCTGTGAGGTCAGCCCGAACTCGGCCGCCGTAGCCGAGGGTCCTTCCTGTCCGGTTCCGTCGTAGCTAGATCTGCCTGCGGAACTCGACGACGTCGAACCCCGGGCCGAGGTGATCGGTGTGCACCGGCAGACCGTCGACCTCCGCATCTCCGGGGGCCGGTTCGAAGCCCATCGCTCGATGGAATGCGATCGATCCGAGATTGACCGGTGCGGTTACCGCGTGCACCGTTCGGCATCCGCGCTGCCGGACGAGGGAGAAGAAGCGCTCGTAGAGCTTGCGGCCGAGCCCTCGGCCGCGATGCTCCGGATCCACGCCGACGAAGTGGATGTAGGCCTCGTCGGGTCGGGAGGTCGAACACACCCCGGCCAGGAAGGCGACGATGCGCCCGCCCTCCTCGGCGATGATCGCGGTGTCACCGAGGTATTCGAAGAAGAGCCGGTGGAACCGCTGGGCCATCTCCCGCCCGCCCCACCATTCGTCGATCCTGCGGACGACGAAGTCGTAGTCGTCGCCGGTCGCGGAACGGAACGAGATGGCCAAGGCGTCAGCGTCCCGTCAGCGCCGTGTGAGCGCGAGGAAGTTCTCGACGATCGTCGGTCCCTCGGGCGTCAAGATCGACTCGGGATGGAACTGGACGCCGTACCGAGGAAGCGACCGGTGCTGGACCGCCATCACGAGCCCGTCCTCCGTCTCCGCGGTGACCTCGAGCTCTCGCGGGAGGTCGAAGCGCTCCACGACGAGGGAGTGATACCGGCCGGCCTCGAAGGGATTCGGCATGCCGTCAAGGATCCCCTTGCCGTGATGGAAGATCGGCGACGCCTTGCCGTGCACCGGCACGGGTCCACGGTCGACCGAACCGCCCAGCTCGACGCCGAGCGCTTGGTGGCCGAGGCAGACCCCCAGCACCGGTGTGTCCTCCGGCAGCTCTCGGAGGAGCTCGATCATGCACCCGGCATCCTCCGGTCTCCCGGGGCCCGGAGAGAGGATCACGGCTTCGGACCGGCGCGCGACGAGCGCGGAAGCCGGCTCCGCGTCCGAGCGGACGACCTCGGTCTCGCCTCCGAGGCTTCCGACCAGTTGCACGAGGTTGTAGACGAACGAGTCGTAGTGGTCGACGACGAGGATCACGCGGGCTCCTCTCCAACCGGAATCGGAGCCGCCGCCGCCGCGATCGCCGGGAGGAGCGCCGCCGCCTTGTGCCGGCTCTCACGCAGCTCGCGCTCGGGATCGGAGTCGGCGACGACTCCGCCTCCCGACTGCACGTGCACCGCGCCGTCGACGGCGACGGCCGTGCGGATCGTGATCGCGAAGTCGAGGTCGCCCGCGAACGTGAGATAGCCGACGGCGCCGGCGTAGGGACCGCGCGACGTCGGCTCGTGTTCCGCGATCAGCTCCATCGCCCGGCGCTTCGGTGCTCCGGTCACGGTGCCCGCCGGGAACGTGACGGCGAGCGCGTCGAGCGGCGTGAGGCCCTCACGAAGATCGCCCTCCACCGTGCTGACGATGTGCATCACGCGGGAGAAGCGCTCCACCTCCATGAGCTCGGTCGGCGTCACCGATCCCGCGACGCAGACCCTCCCGATGTCGTTGCGGGCCAGATCCACCAGCATCGCGTGCTCCGCGCGCTCTTTCGGATCGGCGAGGAGCTCCTCCTCGGCACGACGGTCGGCGTCCTCGTCCGCGCCGCGGGGGGACGTGCCGGCGATCGGTCGCGTCAGCACCCGGCGTCCCTCGACGCGAACCAGCGGTTCGGGAGAGGAGCCCGCGAGCTCCATCTCCGGGAAGCGTACGAAGAACATGTACGGCGACGGATTCGTGACGCGGAGCTTGCGATAGATCGCGAGTCCTCCCTCGTCGGCGGGGAACGTGACCCGCCGCGACGGAACCGCCTGGAAGATGTCGCCGGCGAGGATGTGCTCCTTCATCGAGCGCACGATGTCGCGGAATCGGTCGTCCGGCATGTTGCCGGTGCCGCGATCGAGGTCGACGTGCGCCGGCTCGAATGGATCGGCCATCATCGGCGTCGCGCCGTTGACGGTTTCGGCCATCTCCAGGAGCGCGCGGACTCCGTGCGCGTAGGCGTCGTCGTCGGCGGAGGGCATGTGCGCGACGAGCGACAGGCGCTGGCGCCAGTGGTCGAACACCACCGCCCGGTCGACGACCTGGAGCCCGATCGGAGGGCACGGCGCGTCGGCCGCGGGGAACGGGTGGCCGTCGAGGAGCTCGGCGGCTTCGTAGGCCAGGTAGCCGACGAACCCACCGGTGAGGGAGGGGAGGTCCGGCATCCTCGGCGCCCGGAGGGACGCCGCGACGCGCTTCAGCGCGACGAGCACGTTCCCGTCCTCGTCTGCCACGTCGACGGGCAAGCGCCGCTGCACGTGCTCGAGGCGAACCCCGTCGCGATCGGCGACCACGATCGCCGCCGGATCTCCCGCCACGAACGAGTAGCGGCCCCAGCGCTCGGAGCGCTCCACGCTCTCGAGCAGCACCCCCGCGCCGTCGCCCGCGACGGCGGGAAACGTCCCAACGGGAGTGGAGACGTCGGCGAGCAGCTCCGCCCACATCGGCACGAGCGGCCACTCGCGTGCGAGCGTGCGGAACTCCTGCCCTGAGGGGTGGATCCGAAGGTCCGTCATCTCTCCTCGTTCCACGAAAAAAGCCCCGGGTTGCTGCCCGGGGCCTCGGTCGAACGGTTGCGGATGCGGTCAGACGCGCGGCGATCCCGGGCTCGAAAGGCCCCAGGACCAGATCCAGCGCTCGTCTGCGAGTCGCATCTCGCTTTCGATTGTGGAGGTTGGAGCCGCCGTCGTCAACGGACCTCCCGAACCGCGGAAGTTCGGGGGCCGACGGTATCCTTCGCGCATGCGGATGTCCCAGCTGTTCGCGCGCACCCTCCGGGACGCCCCGGCCGACGCCGAGGCCGTCTCTCACAAGCTGTTGGTGCGGGCGGCCATGGTGCGTCAGCTGATGTCGGGGGTGTACACGTTCCTGCCGCTCGGATTACGGGTGCTGCGCAAGATCGAGCGGATCATCCGAGAGGAGATGGATGCCTCCGGCGCGCAGGAGATCACGATGCCGGTGCTGCTTCCGGCAGAGCCGTGGCGCGCGACCGGCCGGTTGGAGGCCTACGGCGAGCTGATGTTCAAGCTTCGGGACCGTCACGAGCGCGAGCTCGTGCTCGGGCCCACCGAGGAGGAGATCGTCACCCCGCTCGTCGCCGGCGAGCTCGGCTCGTATCGCGATCTGCCCGTGAACCTGTACCAGAGCGGGCTGAAGTACCGCGACGAGTCCCGGCCGCGGTACGGACTCCTCCGCGCCCGGGAGTTCCTGATGAAGGACGCCTACTCCTTCGATCGGAACGAGGACGACCTGCACGTCGCGTACCGGACGATGACCGACGCGTACGACCGGATCTTCACCCGGTGCGCGCTGGAGTTCCGGATGGTCGAGGCGGATCCGGGAACGATCGGGGGCGACGTGAACCACGAGTTCATGGCCCTCGCCGATGCGGGCGAGGACGAGTTCCTCTACTGCGAGAACGGCGACTACGCAGCGGACGTGGAGGCCGCCACGTCGAAGCGGCCGGAGCCCGCGACTTCCGGGGATCTCGATGCGATGCAGGACGTCTCCACGCCGGGTCGTTCCAGCATCGCCGCGGTCGCGGAGCTGCTGGAACGTCCCGAGACCGAGCTGTTGAAGACGATGCTGTTCGACGCGTCCGGAACGACCGTCGCGGTGCTCCTCCCCGGGAACCATGAGGTCAACGAGGAGAAGGTGGCGCGCGCGCTGTGGCCCTCTACGGTCCGGCCTCTGACCGAGGAGGAGATCGCCGGTCGCGGGTTCGTGAAGGGGTACACGGGTCCGCAGGGCCTCCCGGAGGACGTCACGGTTCTCGCCGATCCCGCGGTCGCCGCGCGCCGGAACTGGATCGCCGGCGCGAACCGGGCGGATTTCCACGCGACCGGGGTGAACGAGGGCCGCGACTTCCGCGTGGATCGCTGGGAGGACGTCGTCCGCGTCTCGGACGGGGATCCGTGTCCTATCGATGGCGGCACGCTGCACTACGCGCGCGCGATGGTCGTCGGACACACGTACGAGCTCGGCACGCGCTACTCGGTGCCGTTGAAGGCCACGTTCGTCGATGAGGACGGAACCGAGCAGCCGTACGTGATGGGCTCCTACGGCATCGGCCTGCCGCGCGTCATGGCCGCGGTGGCGGAGCAGTTCCACGACGACGGAGGCCTGCGGTGGCCGAAGGCCCTCGCTCCGTACGCCGTCGTCGTGATCGTAACGAACCGGGACGACGAACGAGCCGTCGCGGAGGCGGAGCGCATCTACGGGGAGCTCCAGGACCGCGGCGTCGAAACCGTGCTCGACGACCGGGAGGTCACCGCCGGCGTGAAGTTCGCGGACGCGGACCTGATCGGGTTCCCCGTGCAGGTCGTCGTCGGAAAGCGCGGCGTCGCCGCCGGTACCGCGGATCTCAAGCTCCGGGCGACCGGTGACCGGTCGCAGGCACCGTTGGCGGAGGCCTCCGACGCGGCCGAGCGTCTGCTCGCAGAGGCTCCGTGAGGCGCGGCTGGGCGCCGGCCCGGTTGTGGAAGTTCGCGATCCTCCATCCCGAGGTCGAGGGCGTCCTCCAGCGCTGCGGGAGGGACACCGTCGACGTGCTCCTGGTCGATGTCGACGGCAACTGGGAGCGCGCGGTGGTCTCCTCCGAGGAGGAGGCTCGTCTGATGGAACGAGATCTCGGTGTGCAGCTCCACGACGGCTGGGACGATCCGCGGCTCGCTCGGCGGATGAACGCGCGCGATGACTGGATCGCGCCGGAGGGCACGCGCCGGGCGCTCTGAATCGCGGATCAGCCTCGTTCGAGGGCGCCGATCGGGCACGGCGGGAACGCGTGCGCCATCCGGCCGTATACTGGCCTGAAGAAGACGTGGGTTTTCCGGAAAGTGGGCTCGCGCCCACTTTCTTTGTTCGAGGGGCGGCATAGGCCGATGAGGCTGGAGGCGCTGATCGGGCCGGTGGTCGAATCGGCCGGACTCGAGCTCGTCGAGGTTTCCTTCCGGACCGAGGGGGGGCGCCGGGTCCTGCGGGTGACGGTCGACCGGGAGGGCGGAGTGGATCTCGACACGATCTCCCGCATCTCGGAGGCGATCTCCCGCCGTCTCGACCTCGAGGACGCGGTCGCGGGCTCCTACGCGCTCGAGGTGAGCTCGCCGGGCGTCGAGCGGCCACTCAGGGTTCCCGAGGAACTCGAGCACCGGGTCGGCGAGCGGGTACGGCTCAAGACGTCGGCGCCGGTGGAGGGTTCCCGCACCCACACCGGATCGATCGTCGCCGTAGACGACCACGACGTGGTCCTCGCGACCGAGCAGGGAGAGCGGCGGCTCCCGCTCGAGGACGTCTCCGCCGCGCGAACGGTGTTCGACTGGAACGCCGGCAGAGGGAGCAAGAAGTGAACACCGACATGATCGCGGCGCTTCGGGAGCTGGAGCGCGACAAGGGCATCTCCTTCGAGGTGATCCTCGACGGGCTCGCCGAGGCCATGGCCTCGGCCTACAAGTCGTGGTGGAAGCAGCAGCATCCGGAGCTCGACGAGGAGAGCTTCGGCGTGCGCGCGATCATGGATCCTGAGACCGGCGACCTGCGGGTGTGGGTCCAGGACCTCGACGAGGAGGGGAACGTCACCTCCGAGAAGGAGGTCGAGGTCACCGACGACTTCAAGGGGCGCATCGGCGCGCAGACCGCGAAGCAGGTGATCTACCAGAAGCTCCGCGACGCGGAGCGCGAGATGACCTACGAGGAGTTCGCGGGTCGCGAGGGCGATCTCGTCACTGGCATCGTGCAGCAGCAGGAGCGGCGGTACACGCTGCTCGACCACGGCAAGGTGGAGGCGCTCCTTCCGCAGGCGGAACAGGTTCCCTCCGAGCCGTACCGTCACGGTGAGCGACTGCAGGCCTACATCACCGAGGTTCGCCGCGGCACCAAGGGCCCCCAGATCGTCGTGTCGCGCTCGCACCCTGGGCTCCTCCGCAAGCTCTTCGAGATGGAGGTCCCGGAGATCGCCGAGGGCATCGTCGAGGTCAAGGCGGTCGCGCGCGAGCCGGGCCATCGCTCGAAGATCGCGGTCGCCTCGCGCGAGCCCGGTGTCGACCCCGTCGGCGCGTGCGTCGGGCCGAAGGGGAGCCGAGTGCGGAATGTGGTGACGCAGCTCCGCGGGGAGAAGATCGACGTCGTGCCGTGGAGCGAGGATCCCTCGACCTACGTCGCCAATGCGCTCCAGCCGGCGAAGGTGAAGGAGGTGCGGACCGATCCCGAAACGCAGACCGCGCTCGTGATCGTGCCGGACTACCAACTCTCCCTTGCCATCGGCAAGGAAGGGCAGAACGCGCGCCTCGCTGCTCGGCTCACGGGCTGGCGGATCGACATCAAGAGCGAGACGCAGTTCGGCGAGGAGCAGCGGCGGAAGCCGCGCTCCGAGACCGAAGCTGGGGGCTCCGCGCCCGGAGGAGCGCAGGCCGCGGCGGTTGCGGAAGCGCCCGAGCCGGCGGCTGCGGAAGCGCAGACCGCGGTTGCTGCGGAAGACGGAGCGGTCGCCGAGGACGGTGGATCCACCGAGGGCGGTTCCGAAGCGCCGCGCTCGGATGAGCCTTCGGACGTGTCGGCGGAGCCGGAGCCGGCGACGGAGGAAGCAGGGACCTGAGCGCGCGGAGCTCCGAGACGGTCGAGCGCACGTGCGTCGGCTGCCGGAGCCGGGCTCCGAAGGTTTCGCTGATCCGGATCGTTCGGTCGCCGACGGGTGGTGTGACGGTCGATCCGAGCGGCCACGCTCCGGGACGCGGGTGCTACGTGCACCCCGAAGAGACGTGCCTGTCGCTCTCCGAGCGACGGGGAGCGGTACCGCGGGCGCTCAGGACGGTCGTGCCGCGGGAGGAACTCGCTAATCTACGGACGATGATCGAGAGGTTGATGTATCGATGAGGGTCCACGAGCTCGCGAAGGAGCTCGGCGTTTCGAGCAAGGAGATCCTGACCTCCCTCGAGGAGCTCGGGGTCGGTGGACGCACGGCGTCTTCCTCGGTTCCGGAGGAGGCGCTCCCGCGCCTGCGTGCGACCGGCGGCAAGGCGAAGCCCGGTGTGAAGGTCAAGCGCGCGGCCGTCGAACCGGCGCCGAAGCCCCGGAAGAAGGAGGCAGCTCCCGAGCCCGTGGCGGAGGCGGCCCCCGCGAAGCCCGAGTCCGCATCGGTACCGGCATCACGACCGGCGAGCGGAACGAAGTCGGCGGCAGGAGCCACCCCCGCGAAGCCGGGCGCCGAGCGGCCCGCCGCGGCGAGTGCGGAGGGCAACGGAAAGGTGACGGCCGTCGCCGAGGCGGAGCCCGCTCCTGCACCCGCGGCGAGCGCGCTTCCGGCAATCACGCTCACGCGCGGCGCCACTCCGCAGGACGTGGCGGAGGCCACCGGCAGCTCCGTCGCGGATGTGGTGAAGACGCTGCTCGGCCTCGGCGAGATGGCGTCGGCTTCGCAGTCCCTCTCGGACGAGGCCCTCGTCGCGCTCGCGCACGAGCTGGGCCGCGATGCCGAGATCGTCGGCGTCGAGGACGCCGAGCCCGAGGAGGAAGAAGAGGAGGTCGACGAGAGCAAGCTCCGGCCGCGACCTCCGGTCGTCACCGTGATGGGCCACGTCGACCACGGCAAGACGCTGCTCCTCGACGCGATCCGTTCGACCGACGTCGTCTCCGGCGAGTACGGCGGGATCACCCAGCACATCGGCGCCTACCAGACCCGCGTCAACGGCCGAGAGATCACCTTCATCGACACCCCCGGTCACGAGGCGTTCACCGCGATGCGCGCGCGCGGAGCGAAGGTCACCGACATCGCGGTGCTGGTCGTTGCGGCGGACGACGGGGTGATGCCGCAGACGGTGGAGGCGCTCGACCACGCGAGAGCGGCGGGCGTTCCGATCGTCGTCGCGGTGAACAAGGTCGACAAGCCCGAGGCCGATCCGAACCGCGTGCGGACCCAGATGGTGGAACGTGGCATCGTGCCGACGCAGTTCGGCGGAACGAACGAGTTCGTCGACGTGTCGGCGAAGACGCGCCAGGGGCTCGAGGACCTGCTGGAGACGGTACTCCTCGTCGCGGACGTGGAGGACCTCAAGGGAAACCCGGAGGGCCGCGCCCGTGGCTCGGTCATCGAGGCGCACCTGGACAAGGGGCGCGGCCCGGTGGCGACCGTGCTGGTGAACAAGGGAACCTTGAAGGTGGGAGACGCGATCGTCTCCGGCACGGCATCCGGCAAGGTGCGCGCGATGCTTGACGAGAACGGTCAGCAGGTCAAGGAGGCGGGCCCGAGCAAGCCGGTGCAGATCCTAGGATGGACTTCTGTTCCGAACGCCGGCGACGACGTGCGCGGCGTCGAGGACGAGCGCGAGGCACGGCATCTCACGCAGGAGAGGGAGGCCCGGAGCCGAGCGGCGGAGATGGTCGCGACGCGGGCGCCGACGCTCCAGGACCTGATGGCGCAGGCTCGCGACGCCGAGACCGCGGAGCTCAACCTCGTGATCAAGGCGGACGTGAAGGGATCGCTCGGCGCGCTCGTCGACGCGCTCGAGAAACTTCCTCAGGACGAGGTGCGGATCCGCGTGATCCACTCCGGCGTCGGCGCGATCACCGAGAGCGACGTGGACCTGGCGCTCGCGTCGCGAGCGGTTGTGATCGGCTTCAACGTCCGTCCGGACGCGAAGGCGAAGGAGATGGCCGAGAAGGAGGGCGTCGACCTCCGCCTCTATCGCGTGATCTACGAGGCGATCGACGAGGTGCGCCAGGCCCTCTCCGGCCTCCTCGCTCCGGGAGAGGTGGAGGCGGAGCTCGGCCGGGCGGAGGTGCGCGCCACGTTCCGTGTGCCGAGGATGGGCGTGGTCGCCGGCTGCTACGTGACATCGGGAACGATCACCCGCAACGCTCGTGCTCGGCTCGTCCGCGACGGCGTCGTCGTGTACGAGGGCCGGGTCGGAACGCTCCGACGCTTCAAGGATGACGTGCGGGAGGTGGCGGAGGGGTACGAGTGCGGCATCGGGCTGGAGAACTTCCAGGACGTTCATGAAGGCGACCAGATCGAAGCCTTCGAGGTCCGGGAGGTCGCCCGCTCGCTGTAGCCGCGCTCGTCCGGCGCCGTGCTCGTCGCGCTGACGCGGTTCGATCTCCGGATCCCTGGATCCGGTTCGCTGAAGGAGAAGCGACACGTGGTCAAGACGCTCTCAGCGGGGATCCGCGCGAAGTTCAACGTCTCCGTCGCGGAGGTCGATCATCACGAGCTGTGGCAGCGGAGCGCGATCGGTGTCGCAGTGGTCGCGCGGGAGGCCTACCACGCGCGCAAGGTGATGCACGAGGTGGAGCGATTCATCGAGCGGCATCCAGGTGTCGAGACGATCGACGCGGAGTTCTCGATCCACGGGCCCGATGACTGAGGGCACGCGTCCGAGCCGCGTCTCCGAGGAGTTCCGGGAGGTTCTCGCCGAGGAGATCCCGAAGCTGAAGGATCCGCGCGTCGGCTTCGTCACGGTGACGTCGGTGCGTGTCACTCCGGATCTTCGCAAGGCGCAGGTGCTCTATTCGGTCCTCGGCGACGAGGCGGCGAAGCGCGCGACGAGCGCGGCGCTCGAGTCCGCTCGGCCGCACCTGCGGAGCGTTCTCGGCCGGCAGGTGCGGTTGAAGTTCCTTCCGGACCTCGACTTCGAGGAGGACGACAGCTTCGACCGGCTTCAGCGGATCGACCAGCTCCTGAAGGAGTCGCAGGCGAGGCAGGCGACGGCGACGGACGGCGAGGCGTCCTCCGAGGGCTCGGAGCAGACCGGCCGGTCCTCCTCGCCGAAGACCGAGAGGGAGGGCTCGTGACCGACGACGCAATGCGGCGGGCCGCGGAGATCCTCCGCAGCGCCGGAGAGGTCGCGCTCGCGTGCCATGTCAATCCCGATCCCGACGCGCTCGGTTCGATGCTCGGACTGTCCGCGTTCCTGCGCGAGCGCGGCGTCTCCACGGTGTGCTCGTTCCCGAACGAGCCTTTCGAGCTTCCGGGATGGCTGGAGACGTTCGACGCCGCAGGTGCGCTCGTCGAGCCGTCGAGGTTTCCCGAGGCGCCGGCCATCATGGTCACGTGCGACTGCGCGTCGCTCGACCGGCTCGGCAGGCTCGCCGGCGCTTCCGCTCGTGCGCAGGAGCTGATCTGGATCGACCACCACGTGAGCAACGAGGGCCTCGGTACCGTCCCGGTGATCGACCCCGCCGCGTCCTCGACGGCCGAGATGGCGTTCCGCCTCACGCGGTTGATCGGCGGTGAGCTTCCGACGGAGGCGGCCGCGCTGTTCTACGCAGGGCTCGTCACGGACACCGGCCGGTTCCAATACCAGGCCGTGCGACCGGAGACGCTCCGGCTCGCGGCCGATCTCCGCGAGTACGGCTTCGACCACGCGCGCCTCGTCCAGATCCTCTACGAGGACAACGGCCTCGGATATCTCAAGCTCGTGGGAACGGCGCTGGAGCGCCTCCGCCTCGAGGAGGGCGCCGACCTCGTGTGGACGTATCTGACCCAGGCGGATCTCGCGGCCGCAGCGGTGGATCCGAAAGAAACCGACGACCTGATCGACGTGATCCGCACCGCCCGGGAAGCCGACGTCGCCGCTCTCGTGAAGCAGCAGCGCGACGGGCTCTTCAAGGTCAGCATGCGCTCCCGCGGTGCCCACGACCTCGCGCGTGTCGCGGCGGGGTTCGGAGGGGGCGGCCACCGGCTCGCGTCGGGCTACACGTCGACGGTCGGCCTGGCGGAGACGCTGGAGCAGCTCACGAGCGCCCTGCGCGCCTCCAACGGCTCCGCGTAAGTCCCCGTTCCGACGTGAAGCCCGAGGGGCTCCTCCTGATCGACAAGCCGCCCGGCATCACGTCCCACGACGTCGTGGACCGCGTGCGCCGCGCGCTCGGAACCCGCAAGGTCGGGCATGCAGGAACGCTCGACCCGCTCGCGACCGGACTGCTGCTTGTCGGTGTCGGGCGGGCGACACGGCTCCTCCGCTTCCTCTCGGAGCTCCCGAAGACCTACCAGGGAACGGCGCTCCTCGGCGTGGAGACCGACACGCTCGACGCCGACGGCACGATCGTTCGTCGGTCGGCCGTCCAGGTGGATCGATCCGCCCTCCAACGCGCTTTGGCGGCCAAGGAGGGGGAGTCGATGCAGGCGCCGCCTGCGTACTCCGCGGTGAAGGTCGGAGGGCGGACGCTCCACTCGGCCGCCCGAAGCGGAGAGGAGCTCCGGGCGGCCGAGCGTTCGATCTCGGTGGAGTCGTTCCGGCTCCGAGGTTTCGCAGGCGACGCCTTCGACTTCGAGGTCACGTGCTCGAGCGGGACCTACGTCCGGGTCCTCGTTTCCGAGGTCGGCTCCGAGCTCGGCCCGGGCGCCCACCTCACCCGGCTGGTCCGGACGCGCATCGGACCGTTCTCCGTCGCGGACGCGCGCTCGCCCGAAGACCCTGGCGGACCGCTCCCGGTCGAGCGCGCCGTTGGGCATCTTCCCCGCCTCGACCTTCCGGCGGAGGAGGCCACCGCGGCGGCACACGGACGCGTGCTGGGACCCGCGGGCATCGAGGGCCCGTACGGCGTCTACGCTCCGAGCGGCCGCCTGATCGGCGTGTACCGGGACGAGGGCGCCAAGGCTCGCCCTGAGGTGATCCTGGCGCTTCCTGTTGATGGAGAACCCGCCGGTCACTAGCCTGTTCGCCCTATGACCTCACGGCTCCGCCGCTTCCTCGTGGTCTTCGCCGGAACCTGCCTGCTCTTCGGCGGTGTTCCGATCTCCCGATCCGCCGTCGCCGCCGGACCGATCGTGGTGAACACCACGGCGAACGAGAACAACAACGACGGCGACTGCTCGCTCCGGGAGGCGGTGTCCTCGGCGAACACCGATTCCCGGTACGACGCGTGCAGGCCGGGCAACGGCGCGGACACGATCGTTCTGTCGAAGGGGAGATATCGGCTCGACACGCGTCTGACGGTGGCGCACCCGCTCACGATCGTCGGCACCGGACGGTACCGCACCGTGATCGACGCCGAGCAGAGCGACCGCGTGGTGGCGATGGGGCACACGGACCTGACGTTGGACCGTCTCCGGATCACCGGTGGAAAGGCCGACTCCGACGGCGGCGGCATCCTCGATGCGGGCGGCTCTCTGAGTCTGGTCGACGCGAGCGTCTCGGACTCCCACACGACCGGGAACGGCGGTGGCGTCGCGGCGACGAACGGCGGAGACGTGGACGTCGTCCGGTCCCTCATCACCGACAACGTCGCCGGTGAGGGCGGCGGTGGGATCTCCGCGGCCGGTGGGTCGGGCGATACCGCGGGCGTCTCGTTGGTGGGTTCCACGGTCGCGGACAACACGTCGGATTCGACGCAGGGGAGCGGCGCGGGGGGCGGAGGCATCCACCTCTTCCACGCGAGTGCGCTCTCCGCGGTGCGGAGCACGATCAACGGCAACCACGGGAACGTCGGCGGCGGCATCGCCAACGAGTCGCGGCTGAAGGTCCTGAACAGCACGATCGTGGGCAACACCGCGAGCGGCAGCAACTCCCGGGGCGGCGGTGTGTACTCCACCGGTTCCGTGATGGTCACCAACTCCACGTTCGACGGGAACCGGGCGGGAACCGGCGGGAACCTGTACGTGGACTCCGGATCGGTCTCGTTTCGAAACTCCCTCGTCGGGCCCGCCGCCGACGGAGGCAACTGTGGTGGCGACGATCCCGACGACGAAGGCGGAAACCTCGAGCAGGGCCCGAACGGGGGCTCGTGCGGCTTCCCCCTCGTGACCCTCGGGCTCGGTCCGCTCGCCGACAACGGAGGCCCGACGCGCACGGAGGCCCTCCATCGCGGAAGTCCCGCGGTGGACGCGGCGCGCGCGGCCGCGTGTCCGAGGAGCGACGAGCGCGGCGTGCCGCGGCAGGGCTCGTCGTGCGACAGCGGCGCCTACGAGCTCGCGGATTGTTTCGGCGTGCCGGTGGACATGGTCGGAACCGAGGGCCGCGATCGGATCCGGGGCTCGTCCGGCCCCGACTCGATCTTCGGCCTCGGCGGCGACGATCGCATCCTCGGTCGAGGCGGCAACGACGACATCTGCGCGGGCGGCGGCAACGACATCCTCTCCGGAGCGGAAGGGATCGATCGACTCGACGGCTCGGACGGTCGCGACACCTGCGACGGTGGTCCCGCGAACGACCGGTTCCTGTCGTGCGAGGTCCGGCAGGGGATGCCGTAGCCGGTCCTCCGCCCGCGCTCTAGGGAGGCGCCGCCGCCGGATCCACGCGTCTCGCCCTTCGACGAAAGAGGACGTCCCGGCCTTCCGCCGCGATCGCGAAGGACGCGATCGCGATCCCGGTGCCGAGGAGCGTTCCCGCAACGACGTCGGAGAACCAGTGCGCGTTCAGGTAGACGCGCGAGAGCGCCATGACGAACGCGAAGGCGGCCGCGATCAGCTCCCACTTGCGTCGGCGGGCGCCGGGCGCCATGAGGGCGAGCACGAGCGCGACCGCGGTTGCGGACGCCGCGACGGCGTGCCCGGACGGGAACGACGCGCCGCTCGTCGAAACGAGCGGGTTCGGTGGCCGGGGACGATCGAACGCGCTCTTGGAAAGCGTCAGGGTGAGCTCGGCGAGGAACCACGTGAGCAACCAGCCCGTCATCGCCGTCCAGCGACGTCGGAAGGCGAGGTAGATCGAGACGACGATCCGCAGCGGGATCGTCACCAGCCCTCCACCGAGCACGTTCAGCACCTTCGCGAGGAACGTGAGCGGTGGATTCCGGATGTCGTCCGTGCCGTGAAAGATCATCGTGTCGAGCGGCTGGATCGGCGGATGGCTCGGCCGGATGCCGACCACGACGAACACCGCGACCGTCGCCGCGATGAACGCGAGCGCGTACCAGAGTGCCCGCCGGTGGTCGACGAACGAGTCCGGGTCGTGACTTACGCCAGACATGGAGGAGCTCCCGCGCCGCAGAGCGGCTGGCCGACGTCGGTCTCCACCTTCTTGACGAACGGCGCACGCGGGAGGAAGGAGAGGGCGTCGTCCGCCTCGAAGACGAGCGTCGAGGAAGCTCCGCTCTGGAAGGAGTACCGGTAGCTGACGCAGCCGCCGGGGAACGTGTAGAAGCGAGCCGCGCTGAACCGGGGGGGCAGGCTGATCGGATCCTCGTAGCGCTTCGTCCCCGCTTCGTCGGGCGCAGGCGGAACCTCCACGCCCTGCCCGACGTTGCAGCCGCGCGTCAGGGTGACCTCCACGGCGTGGATGCCCGCGCGGTCGGAGTCGAGCCAGAAACGGTCGAGGCCGTCGCGAACCTCGGCTCCTCCGAATGTCCAGCCGATCGGAAGCGACTTGATGCACGGCAGGAGCGTCGCGGAGGGCACCGATTGCGCCGCGAGAATGAGGCCGGTGTCCTCGAAGTCGCAGCTCGCCTGCCGGAACGGCTGCGAGGTGGAGCACGCCGGGAGGAGGGAGACCGCGACGACCATCGCGACGCCGAACGTCCGGAACGAAAGCCTGTGGCTCATGTGAACGCGTTCAGGTTGCTGAGGACGAGACCCACGACCACGAAGGCGATGAACAGGACCCACAGCGTGAGGACGGCCCGGCGGACGCTCCACCGCTGGATCGCGATCGGCGCGCGTTCCGGCGCCAGGGCGCGGAACTCCGCGAGGATCTCGCGCCCATCCGCCTTCAGCGCGTTCCGGAGCTGTGTCGGGCTCGCGACGCCTCGCGTCGCGGCGAACGCTTCCGCGATCTCGTCCTCGGAGAAGTACCGCAGGGCGTGCCGGTAGACGGTCTCCGCGTCGCTTCCCACCGCGAGCGTCAGCATCATGTTCGCGAGGTCGACGGCCTGGCGCCACGGTGACGGGCGCACCTGAACGAAGAACACGTCGATCATGAGCACGTGGTCGTCGCGGACCATGAAGTTCGCGGGCTTGACGTCCCGGTGTGCGAGGCCGGCATCCCAGAGATGGCGGATGAGCAGCAGGCCGTCGTCGATCACGGTCTCGTTGACCTGCGCGTCGCCGAGCTCCACGGCGCCCGCGAAGAACTCCATCACGATCATGTACTCGCGCTCAGGGGTGATCTCCACGATGCCGTACGGCTTCGGCGTGGGGATGCCGTCGTCGTGGAGGAGGCGGAGCGTGTAGTCCTCGTACTCGACGAAGCGCCGGACCGACTGGAACGGTGTCTCGTCCTCGAGCGCACCGTAGAGGATCGTCCGCCCGATCTTGTACCAACGGTCGGCACGCACGTGGTTGCGCGCGTAGAGCTTGGCGAACAGATACGTCTCCGGCTCCGTCGTGGTAGCGGCGACCTTGAGTCGAAGCGGCGTCGAGCCGCCGGAGCCCTCGAGCCCCACCGGCTTGATCTCGAGGACCTCCAGGCCGAGCTGATCCTGCACCGCTTGTCGGATCGCGATTCCCCGCCGGCCCGTGACGTCGAGATGGGCGGCTTTGCCTCGGCGATAGACCACCGGGAACACGTCGGAGGGGGTGAACCACCGGAACGCGATCAAGGTGATCGCGACCGCCAACACGACCGCCATCCCTCCGTCCGTCGGATGGTCCACGCCGAGGTAGATCCGCGACAGCCCGAGCAGGATGAGGAACGCGCCCACGAGCCACTTCCCGATCTCGCGCTGCTGTCCGGCGACGACGATCGAGTAGAGGATGCCGACGAGCGTCACCGTCACGCTCGCGACGGGGCGGGACGGCATCGAGAAGCCCTCCCATCCGGCGAGGATGCGGATGCCGAAGGGCCTCGGCCGCGCGAGCGCGATGGAGAGCTGGTAGGAGACGACCTCCACGGCGATGATGGCCCCGAGGAACGTGAAGAGGTGTCGCCACCGGCGGAAGGCGAGCAGGGCGATGATCGTTCCCCAGCGGAGGATCCGGATCCACCACTGGGACGAGATCGCGTTCACGAGCAGCGTGATGTGCGTCAGCCATCCGGTGCGGACCGACGTGACCCAGCGGCCGCGCGTCGCGTCCCAGTGATCGAACAGGTCCGAGGCCGGTTTGAAGAACAGGACGATGAGCAGGATCGCGAGGAGGTAGCCGACCATCGCGATCCAGAACCTGCCGCTGCGGCCGAGGTCGTGGGGAAGCGGCGGCGCTTCTCCGGATGGGCGGCGGCGCTTGACGCTCCGGCCGGGGAAGTGACGCGAACGCTCAGAGAGCTGGGAGGGGCTGCCCCTCGTGGTCTCCATCCGTGGCGACTCTAGCTCAGGGGCTCCCGGGCCAGACCGTTCCGACGGGCGGCTCATCCGGACGACCCCGTCGGCGGCGTCCAACCCGAGAGGAATCCGGCCGCGGCCGCGCGCGGTGTCTGCGTCGTCGCCACCTGCTCGTTCATGGATCGCAGCGCGTGCGTCGTGAGCAGCGCGGAGACCGAGTCGACCACCGCGACGAAACGCGGGCCGAGCCGGTCGACGAGCTCCGCGCGGACGACCGGCGTGATGTTCTCCGCCGGCTGGAGGCTACGATCGTCCTTGAGCAGCACGAGGTTGGAACCGTCGATCGCTCCGTCGGAGGTGAACAGGATGCCGGCATCGATCTGCCCTCCCGTCAGGGCGGCTCGCGTGATCGGTCCGCCGCTATCGAGGGACGTGAAGTCGGAGAAGCGCAGTCCGTAGGTGCGTTCCAGTCCGGGGAGGCAGAACGGACGCTCCGGACACTCCGGCGGCCCTCCGAGGACGAGCTGCGGCGAGACCGGGCCGAGGTCGCTGATCGTCTGCAGGTCGTACTTCGCCGCCGTCGCGCCCGTCACGGCGACGCCGTTCTGGTCCTGCCCCGGAGCCGGGGTCAGGACGTCGACGCCCCGCGGGGAGAAAGCGGCGCGGAGTCGTTCGTGCGTGGTTGCCGGGTCGCTCGCGCGCTCCGTCTCCCCGGACACGAACGCGAGAGCGGTGCCCGCATACTCGGGCACGAACTCCACCAGGCCGCGTTCGAGCGCGGGGTCGACGAGCTCGCGCGCGCCGAGGTTCAGCTGGAGGTCGACGTGGTACCCCGCGCGGCCGAGCGCGATCGCATAGACATCCGCGAGCGTCTCGCTCTCCGGGAAGTTGAAGGAGGCGATCGTGATCGCGTCGTCGTGCAGGACCGTGTCGCTGGTCGGAGCGGCCGGCTGCCGGACGCAGCCCGCGAGCAGGATCATCGCGACCGCGAGCAGCCGGAGAAGCGACGGGCGACGGGCGGCGGACGGGGTCATGCGTCGAACGGTATCCGGTCGCGACGCGCTGCGCGGGCGATAGCCTGCGGCCCGTGGATCGAACGGTGAAACCACGTGGGGAACGCGCGCAGCCGAGCGTAGGGAGCGGTCTCGTGCGCATGGCCGTCGGTGCGGCCGTGTTCTTCGGTGCCGCGTCCTCGGCGGAGCGGTCGCTGAGCGAAAGCGAGATCGGCCTGTTCCGGAGCGTGAACGGTCTGCCGGACGTTCTCCTTCCGGCGGTCTGGAGCGCGATGCAGTTCGGCACGTTCGCCTCGGTTCCCGTCCTCGGCGTCCTCGCGTGGCGATCGGGCCGGCGAGAGCTCGCCCTCCGGCTCGCGGCCGGAGGCGCTGCCGGATACGTCGGGGCGCGGATCGCCAAGCGCTCCGTCCGGCGAGGCCGTCCGGGAGTGCTCCTCGAGGACGTCCGGCTCCGTGGAGCGCACGCCGACGACGACGGGTTCCCTTCCGGGCACGCCACGGTCTCCGCGGCGCTCGCCGTCGCGATCGGGGCGGGATTGCCGCCTCCGTGGGGAGACGTTGCGCTCGGGCTCGCGGCCGCGACCTCGCTCGGGCGCGTCTACGTCGGCGCGCATCTTCCGCTCGACGTGCTTGGCGGTGCGGGCCTCGGCATGGCGCTCGCGTCGGGATTGGAGGTCCTCCGCTCGCGTATAGGAGCGCCTGCGGTCGATCTCCCGCGGTGAGCGAGGCTCCGGCGCCCTGAGCACGCCTGAGGCATCCGATACGCTTCCGCGCCGATGGACGTGCTCCACGGCCTTCCCTCGGGTCCTCCCGCGACGCCGGCTTCCGCGGCCGGCGCCGCAGCGACGATCGGGTTCTTCGACGGCGTGCACCTCGGTCACCGCGAGGTGCTCCAGCGAACCGTGGAACGCGCGCGCCGACGGTCCCTCCGCTCGGTCGCGGTGACGTTCGACCGGCATCCGAGGGAGGTC
>JBJMLP010000016.1:0-5542 GCA_045805245.1 Actinomycetota bacterium
GGGTTCCACGGCGCCGTGAGGTTCTCGATCAGCGTGCGTGCCATCTGGAGCTCCTGGTCGCGGATCTTCGGGCTCTTGTCGAGGTTGGCGAACTCGGCGGCGCGGATCTCGTCCGGCCAGTACATCGTCTCGAGCACGAACACGTCGTCGTGGAACCGGAGCGCGGCGAGGTGCTCCTTGTCGCGGAAGGCGACCTTCGCGATGCCGACCTTGCCTTCCTTCTCCAGCGCCTCGCGCAGGAGCGCGTAGGCCTTGACGCCGGTCTCCTCGGGGACGAGGTAGTACGACTTCTGGTACTGCATCGGGTCGATCTCGGTCTGGTCGACGAACTGCACGATGTCGATCGCGCGGGAGGATTCCACGGGAACCGCGTCGAAGTCCTCGTCCTCCAGCACGACGTAGCGCTCCTTCTCGATCTCGTAGCCCTTCACGATGTGCTCGAAGGTGACCTCCTCACCGTCGATCGCGCAGACGCGCTTGTACTTGATGCGGCCCATGTCCTCGTCGTGCAGCTGATTGAAATGCAGGGACTTCTCCTCCGTGGCCGGATACATGCCGACCGGGATCGACACGAGGCCGAAGGAGATGGCGCCCTTCCACATGGTTCTCGGCATGACGGACCTCCGGGAGGGTTCGTTGATTGTTCTCCCAGCTCACCTGGGGTTCTCCGCCAGTCTAGTGGACCCGACCGACACGGCTACCATGCCTGCATGCCCGCACGGAAGAAGGCCTCCGAGGCGTTCACCCTGACGTTCCCGAAGCCGCTTCCGGCCGAGCGGAGGGGCGAGCACTGGTGGGTGGAGGTCGACGGCCGGGAGCTCCGTCTCTCCAACCTCGACAAGGTGTATTGGCCCGAGGAGGGCTACACGAAGGGCGATCTCCTCGCCTACTACTACAACGCCTCGGAGATGATCCTGCCCTACCTCGCCGACCGGCCGTTGACGATGAAGCGGATGCCGAACGGCATCGAGGGCGACTTCTTCTACGAGAAATCCGCGCCGTCGCACACGCCGGACTGGATCCCGCGATGCCCGGTGCTGAGCTCCGATGCGAAGACCGGCGTGATCGACTATCTGATGGTCCAGGAGCTCGCCGCGCTCCTGTTCGTCGTGAACCTCGGCTGCATCGAGTTCCACCCGCTCCACTCCCGCTGCCGGAGCGTGGAACATCCCGACTACCTCTTCTTCGACCTCGATCCCTTCGAGCCGATCACCTACGACGACGTCCTCGCCGTGGCGCGGCACGTGAACGTGGTGCTCGACCGTGTCGGCCTGCAGGGCTATCCGAAGACGAGCGGCGCGACCGGGATGCAGATCTACGTTCCCATCGAGCCGAGGTGGAGCTACGAGGTGGTGCGGGAGTTCGTCGGACGCGCGGGACAGCTGATCCGCCAGGCCGATCCCGACCGCGTCACGATGGCGTGGCAGATCAAGGACCGCGGCGGCCACGTGTTCATCGACCACAACATGAACCGCGAGGGCGCGAACATCGCCGCGGCGTACTCCGTGCGGCCAGAGCTGCGAGCGACCGTCTCCACCCCCGTCACGTGGGAGGAGGTCGAGGCGGGAGTCACGCCGCAGGACTTCCGAATCGACAACGTGTGGGAGCGGTGGGCGTCCGTCGGCGACCTGTTCCGCCCGGTGCTCGAGGAGCCCCAGGACATCTCCGCGGCGCTCGAGGCGCTCGGCGTGGATCCCGCGGAGATCGACCGCTCGGCTCACGACGAGACGGCCCCGAAGCGCGGACGGTTCTCCAAGAAGGCGGCTTCGGAGCCGGCTCCGCCTCCCACACCGGCCTCGTCGATCGAGGGCGGCTCCGCGTCGCGCGGGCGGACCCGTTCCGAGGAGGTCATCGCGCGCTCCCGCGATCCGAACCTCGCGGAGTACATCAAGAAGCGCGACTTCGAGGGAACGCCCGAGCCCGCGCCCCGCGACGTGCCGGGGAGCGGGACCTCCTTCGTGATCCACAAGCACCGCGCCACGCGCCTGCACTACGACCTCCGCCTGGAGAAGAACGGAGCGCTGCCCTCGTGGGCGGTTCCACGAGGGCTTCCGATCCAGCGCGGGGACCGGCGGCTCGCCGTGCAGACGGAGGACCACCCACTCGAGTACGGATCCTTCGAGGGGGAGATCCCGAAGGGCCACTACGGCGCGGGATCGGTGCGGATCTTCGACAACGGCACGTACGAGCTCGTGGAGTGGACGGACAAGAAGGTCAGCTTCAAGCTCCACGGCCATCGGTACCGCGGCCAGGAGTACCACCTCGTGAAAACACGGACGGACTGGCTGATCTTCCTGGCGAGCGCGCAGGACGTTCCGCTGATCGAGCCGACCCCGCAGTTCTCCCCGATGCTCGCCGAGGGCGGGCACGAGCCGTTCGACGATCCGAGATGGCGCTTCGAGCCGAAGCTCGACGGCGTTCGCTCCCTCGTCTACACCGATACCGAGACCACCCGTCTCGTTTCGAGGTCGGGAAGAGATCAGAGCGCGACGTATCCGGAGCTCGGAACGCTCCACGAGATCGTGCACTCGGTGAACTGCGTGCTCGACGGGGAGATCGTGGCGACCGACGAGGAGGGCCGCGCGTCGTTCGAGGTGCTCCAGTCGCGGATCAACCTGCACTCCTCCGCGGAGATCAAGCGGGCGCGGGAGCAGGTTCCGGTCGTGTTCGTCGCGTTCGACATGCTCTGGTTCGAGGGCGAGGACCTGACGAGCCTTCCTTTGGAGGAACGGCGGGCACGATTGGAGGCGGCCGTGGAGAAGGACCCCGCGCGCCTGGACCTCGCCTACTTCGTCGACGGGAGAGGCCTGGAGTTCACCGAGGCCGCACGGAACCTCGAGCTCGAGGGAGTGGTCGCGAAGAAGCTCGGGTCGAAGTACCTGCCGGGCCGGCGGACGTCGGACTGGCGGAAGATCAAGCTGCTCAACCGGCAGGACTGCGTGATCCTCGGCTGGACGCCGGGCCAGCGCGGGCGCGCGGGCTCGTTCGGGGCGCTGCTCGTCGGCGCGTACTTCGACGGCGAGCTGCGCTGGATCGGACAGGTCGGAACGGGCTTCACCGACCGGATGCTCGCGGAAGTGCTGGAGCTTCTTCGGCCGTTGATCCTCGACACGCCGCCGATCGCCGATCCGGAGCTCGCGAAGGTGAAGGGAGCGACCTGGGTGGAGCCCCAGGTCGTCTGCGAGGTGGAGTTCCTCCAGATGACCAAGGTCGGGAAGCTCCGCGCGCCGTCGTTCAAGGGCCTGCGCCCGGACAAGGGACCCGCCGACGCGGTGTGGGAAGAGCCCGCCTCCGCGACGGCGGAAGCGTAGCGGCCGCGGTCCCTCCATCGGATGCGGATCCTGTTCTCGTTCGGCGGTGGTCTCGGCCACGCGAACCCGATGGTGCCGATCGCTCGGGCGTGTGCGGCCGCGGGTCACTCCGTGGCGTTCTCGGGACGAGCCTCGGCGACGGAGATCCTTTCCGGTGAGGGCTTCGAGGTGTTCACGGATCCGGATGAAGGCCGCCGGCCGCCCGCGGAGATCGCGCCGTTGGGGAAGATCGACATGGAGCACGAGTACGCGGTGCTCCGGGCGTATTTCGCGGGGCGCCTGGCCCGCTCGCGCGTGCCGGGAGTGGGAGATGTGATCGGCTCGTGGCGACCCGACGTCGTCGTCTGTGACGAGGTTGACTACGGAGGCATGGTCGCGGCTGAGCTCCGCGGGGTTCCCCACGAGACGATGCTCTCGCTCGCGCCGTCGTTCGTTGCGAACTCGGACGTTGCGGGAGAGGTCGACGCCCTTCGGGTGAAGTTCGGGCTGCCGCCGGAGGGAGATCTCCTGATGCCGGCGCGGACGCTCGTGCTCTCTCCGTTCCCGACGAGTCTCCGCGACGCGGAGGACGTTCCGGGGGGCCGAGCGATCCCGTTCCGGCACACGGTTGCGGTACCCGGACCGAGGGAGTCGACACCGCTCGTGTACTTCACGCTGGGCACCGAGTTCAACGTGGAGTCGGGCGACCTGTTCGAGCGCGTCCTCGCCGGCCTTCGTTCGTCGGAGGTCGACGCGGTGGTCACCGTCGGGCGCGAGATCGATCCGAGCCGCTTCGGCGCGCAGCCGCAGTCCATCCGCATCGAGCGCTTCGTGCCGCAGGAGGAGATCCTCCGCGACGGTGACGTGATGATCCATCACGGCGGCTCCGGGAGCACGCTCGGCGCTCTCAGCTTCGGGCGTCCGATGATCGCGATCCCGCTCGGGGCGGATCAGCTGCTGAACGCTTCGCGGTGCGAGGAGCTCGGCGTCGCGATCCAGCTGGATGCGATGACGCTCGCGCCCGAGGGCGTCCGAGACGCTGTGGAGCGCCTGCTCGGCGAACCGGCGTTCCGGCGGGCCGCGGAGCGCATCCGCGAGGAGATCGCCGCGCTGCCGAGCGCGGATGCGATCGTGGCGGCGCTCGAGGAGCTCACGTAGAGATCGTGAATGGCTCCTGAACGATCTAGAAAGGTTCGAAGCCGGCGCGGACCAGCATCGACCGGACCTCCCGCTCCTCGGTGCCGCGGTCCACGAGCTCGCGGTACAGCCGAAGCGCGGCGAGCGAGCGGCCGCAACGCGGGCAGAAGCCGAAGTGGTCCTCCACCGGCGTCTCGCACCAGGGGCACGCGGTGACCTCGATCCGCTTGTCGGGCTGCAGGCCGGTGTCGGACAGCGCGTCGATGTAGCCCTTGCCGTAGTCCCACTGGATGTACTCGTCCTCGCGGGGCTCGAACGCGGGCTCGTGCATCCGGGGCTCGCCGGTCTGGAGCATGTGCTCGAGGCTCTCACGGAGGAGATCCCACTCGTAGAAGTGGTTGGAGCCGCAGTCCGGACACGCGATCACGACGCCGCGGACTCCCTGTCCGGCGAACACGATCTTCATGCCGGAGAGGTCGTCGAGGTCGGCCTCGATGTTCTCCCGCTCGGCGGGATCGAGGTCCTGTGGCTCCTGCGCCTCGTCGTCCTGGGGCTCTTCCATCAGTCCTCCTCCTCGTCAACGAAGGAGAAGGCCTTGAATGCCTCGGCGTATTCCACGCCGATGCGCTTTCCCATCTCCTTGGCGCGGAGGCGGACCCACGGCATCGCTTCCTCGTCGTGCTGCGAGCGATGCTGTGCGAGCGCCTTCAGCTTGATGTCGATCGTGTCGGTGATGTCCACGAAGCGGTCCGCCTGCTCGGCGGCGAGCCACAGGTTCGGGATCTCGAAGGGCTCGAAGCCCTCGTCCAACAGCTCGGCGAATTGCGGCCGGGTCGGCGCGTCCGGCATCACCGACGTGAGGGCAAGCTCTCCGGCCGCCTTGTGGTCCGAATGGTTGATGTAGCCGGTACCGCTCCACAGGCGCGACGGGTCGGGTGCCACCAGGACATCGGGACGGAGGCGCCGGACCTCGCGCGTCACCGACTTCCGCGTGTCGAGGTTCACCTCGAGCTCCCCGTCGACGTAGCCGAGGAACGTCACGCTCGCGACACCGAGGACGTCGCAGGCCGCGCGCTGCTCGCGTTCCCGGATCGGACGCATGTCCTCCCGGGTCA
>JBJMLP010000017.1:0-4996 GCA_045805245.1 Actinomycetota bacterium
CGCGACCTACGGACTGCACGGAGACGTGTCGATTGACGGAGCGAACGCGACGGTCTCCGATCTCCAGCCGGCCCGCCGCTACTTCACGCTGTTCCGCGCGCATCTCGCGCGCCCGATCGAGCCCACGCGCACGATCGGGATGGAGTTCACCGGCACGGGAAGCGGCCAGTCCTTCTATCTGAACGTCCTGTTCGGCCGCGGCGGCTACCAACGCATGTCGTTCCGGTTCCGCGACACGACGACGTCTCCTCGCCTGCTGCTGTTCTCTCCGCTGCACCCGTCCTCGGTGACGCGCGTCCCCGACTGGTCGAAGGTCACGCAGCTCACGGTGTCGACGAACTCCAAGCGTGGATGGGCAGGCACGATGAGCCTCGAAGGCCCGTTCCTCACGTCGTCGCCCCGAGGAAACACAACGGAGTCGGGGCCGACGTTCTCCGAGGCCAGCAGCGGAGGAGATCCGTTCGCCGACGCGGCCCCCGGCCACGACGCGCTGAAGCCGACGGACCAGCTGATCGGTGATCGCGCGACGCTGAGTGGCGATCTCGGAACCGGGTTGTTGACGTTCACGCAGTCGTACAACCCGACGTGGACCCTCCACGGCAGCCGTGGAGACGTCTCACCGAGCGTCGGCCTCGGGTTCGGGAACGCGTACGCCGTGTCGAGGACGACGAAGCCGGAGTCGATCTCGCTCGGGCTCGCGCGCTACGGAAGGATCGGAACCGCGGTGTCGATCGCGGCGTGGGCGTTGCTGCTGCTGGCCATGGCGGTCCTCCATCTCCGCCGGCGCCGTGCGGGAGAACGGCGTGCGTAGTTCGCTGGCTCCGCCACGCGTCACGGAGGACTCACCGGAGGTGAGGCGTGCACCCCCCGTCAACCACGCGGAGAGCGCGCCTGTCGCCGACGCGAGAGGGCCGACGCAGCGCGCTGGCTGGGTCGTCGCGGGCTTCACGACCGCGCTCACGTTCGCGCTGTTCGCGCCGCTGTTCCGGAGCGGAACGCTGATCCTGCTCGACTACTCCGACTATCCCTACGCCCCAGGATCGAGGCTGGGGAGCTACGCCTGGGGCTTCCCACCGGGGCTGACGAGCCGCGCTCCCGTGAACGCGCTCCTCTTGGCCTTGTTCCACACGGTCGGCTGGGAGCCGCTGAAGCTCTTCCCGTTCCTGCTGCTCGCGCCGCTTGCGGCGTGGGGATTCCACCGGCTCCTCGGCCGGCGGCCGGTCGCGACGATCGCGGCCACGCTGCTCTTCGCGGTCAACCCGTTCGTCCTCGATCGCATGCTCGCGGGACAGATCTTCTTCGTCCTGGGCTACGCGTTGCTTCCGTTGTTCCTCTCGCTGCTCCTCTCGGAAGCGGACGGCTGGATCGCTCCGATCGTTGCGGGTCTGGTCTTCGCCCTGCTCATCGCGCTCGCGCCCCACTTCGTGTTCGTGGCCGGCCTGTTGGTTCTCATCGTTGCCGCGACGTCGGTCCGGAGCGACTGGCGACGGGCCCTCGCCCGGACGGGGATCACGACCGCCGTCGCGGTCGGCGCGTCGCTGTACTGGATCGTCCCGATCGCGGCGCACGGAGCGGAGCTCGGCCGCGTCACCTCCACCGACCTCGTGACGTTCCGGACGCTCGCAGACCCCTCCTTCGGACTCGGCATGAACGTCGCGGGCCTCTACGGCTTCTGGCGACAGGCCTGGCCGCTCGCCAAGGACACGATCGGCGCATGGCCGCTCCTCCTCGCGGCGCTCCTGGTCGTCGCCGCGATCGGGCTCCGCGCCGCGCGGTCCGACGGGCGGAAACGACTGGCGACGGTGCTCCTCCTCTGCGGCGCGCTCGGCTTCGTCCTCGCGCTCGGCGACCGGGGACCGACGGGCGGAGCGTTCCGCTTCCTCTTCGAGCACTTTCCGGGCTTCCGCATCATGCGCGAGCCCGAGAAGTTCGAGGCCCTCCTCGCGCTCGCGTACGCGGCTGCATTCGGACTCGGCGTCTCGTCGGTGGTCCGTTCCGCCGCCAACCGGAAGGCTCGAGCCATCATCGCCTGCGCCGTCCTGGCGGTGCCGTGCATGTACACGTTCTCCGCCTTCTGGGGCTTCGACGGCTACGCGCAGCCCGAACCGTTCCCCGCTTCGTGGGGCGAGGCGTCCGCGGTGATGGGCTCCGGGCGCGGAAAGGTCCTCGCGCTTCCCGGAGATCAGTACCTGCCGTTCTCGTGGACGCAGGACCGGCCCGTCGCGAACCCGATGGCGTCGTTCTTCTCCCGCAACGTGCTGATCGACGGGAGCCTGCATCTCGACGGCTTGGAGTCGCAGACGAACGACGCGGAGTCGAACTACCTGCGTTTCGTCACCGATCACGGCGCGGAAACGTCGCGCTTCGGGAACCTCCTGGCGCCGCTCGGCGTGAGGTACGTGCTCGTCGCGAAGACGACCGACTGGCGGCGGTACGGGTGGCTCTCCGACCAGGCGGACCTCCGTCTCGTGCGGGAATGGCCCGACCTGACGCTGTACGAGAACCTCGAGCCGGTCGCGCCGGCATATGGGCCGACGGCGGAGGTCCACGTTCCGGACTGGGGAGCGGTGATGGCGCTCGCCGATCGCACCTCCCTCACGAACCTCGCCGTCACGGTCGATCATCCGGCTCCCGGACCGATCCGGCTCCCGGCGGCCACGCTGCCGAGCGATGCCGCGGCCGCCCCCGTGGCGGTCCCGGGAGCGTCGCCGACCGATCTCCGCGTCTCGACGCCGTCGGTCGGATCGCTTGCGCTCTCCGAGCCGTTCGATCCTGCATGGAGACTCGACGGCCGCTCGCCAGTGGCCAACCTCGGCGTGACGACGATGTTCGAAGGACCGTTCTCCAGAGATACCGCTCAGATCGTGTACGCGCGATGGCCGCTCGTCCGGGACAGCTGCCTGACGAGCGCCGCCGTCATCGCGCTCGCCTTGATCGCGATCGCGTGCACCCTCTCCTTCCGTACGCCGATCGGCCTGCGTTCATCGAGATAGCGCTCCGTTCGTCGCGGAAATTGGCACCTTATTCTGCGGCGATTCCGTCCGGAACCTTGACCCTCCCCGGTGCGGCGGATACGGTCCGCGCTCGACGCGAGGAACGCGATGGCGGACAATTCATTCCGCGAGACCGCAAACCGGTTCGCGAACGCGTCCCCGCTCAGAGAGCCTCGCCGGCACAGCCGGCGCAGATGGAGTGCTTTCCTCTGCGTGAGCACCGTCGTTCTCCTCGCCTCCGCCCTCCTTCAAAGTCCGTCGCAGGCGACCACGCCGGTCTTCAGCGACGGATTCGAGACGGGATCGCTCTCCTCCTGGACGGCGTCCTCCGGCATGACCGCGGAGCAACAGGTCGTCTATGAAGGAGCGTGGGCCGCGCGCACGACCGGAAGCGGCACGCCCGCGTACGCATACGAGCGACTCGCGACCACCTATCCGGAGCTGTATCTCCGCGTGGAGTTCGAGGTGGTCTCGAACTCGACACCGGTGCAACTCATCGCGATGCGCAAGCGCGGAGGAGGCGTGATCCTTTCCGCCGGCATCAACAAGACTGGAAAGCTCTTAACCTCGAGCGCCGGAACGGGAACGACGACCGCGTCCTCTCCGGTTTCGAGGGGTTCCTGGCATGAGCTCCAGGTGCACGTCCTCATCAACGGAGGCGGCGATCGCCAAGACGTCTGGCTGGATGGAACGCAGGTCGCCGCCCTCTCGACGTCGGCATCCCTCGGTACGACGCCGATCGGCCGGATCAGCCTCGGCCAGACGGGGAAGAATCACGTCTTCGATCTCGCCTTCGACAGCGTCCTCGCGGATACCGTTTTCATCCCCGACGTCGACAGCACAGCGCCGACGCAGCCGTCAGGCCTCGGTGCCATGAGCGTGAAGTCCCACGCGGTGGCTCTCTCGTGGGATGCATCCGAAGACGACGTGGCTGTCACGGGCTACACCGTGTATCGCTCGGACGACGAGGGCGCGAGCTACCACGCCATCGGCACGTCTTCGACGACCGATTACACCGATATGAGCGTGGCGCCGTCGACGTCGTATCGCTACACGGTCGACGCCTTCGATGCAGCGTCGAATCACTCAACGGCATCGGATCCGACCGATGCCGACACCCCGACGGGCTTCTCGACGCCGATCCAGCACGTGGTCGTCATCGACCAGGAGAATCACTCCTTCGATAACGTCCTCGGTGGTCTCTGCGCCGACATCGCGTCCGCGGAGATCACCGGACATCAGGCATGCGACGGCGCAACGTCGGGAACGATCTCGACCGGAGAAACGATCCCGCTCTCCTCGGCCGCAGACCTCGTTCCGGCCGTCGACCACTCGGTCGTCGGCCAGCAGACGGCGGTTGACGGCGGCGCCATGGATCGTTTCGATCGACTGAAGGGGTGTACCGTAACCGCCGGCTACGCGTGCTACTCGCGATACGATCCGCTCCAAGGCCCGTGCGGAGTCGCCGGAACCGACACGTGCATCCCGAACCTCGCGGCTCTTGCAGAGAACTTCGTGATCTCCGACCGAACGTTCGAGTTCGCCACGACGCCCTCGTGGGGCGGACACATGGTCCTGGGATCGGCAACCCTCGATGGCTTCAGCGGCCTGAACTCGAAGCCATCCACGTTCACGTCGCAGACCGGACCGGGCTGGGGGTGTGACAGCTACAAGGACGCGCAGTGGTGGGACGGCACTCAGTACGTCCTGGAGCCGTCCTGCATCCCCGATCAAGCGGGCAACGGTCCGTACCGGAGCTCTCCCGTGCAGTACGTCCCGACGATCTTCGACCGCCTCGATAACGCAGGACTCACCTGGAAGATCTATGGGGGAAGCGGCGGACCGGAGGAGAAAGGCGGCTGGGGCTGGACGATCTGTCCGACATTCTTTGAATGCCTCGGGTCGAGCCAGCGGAACAACCTCGTTGCCGCTTCCAGCGTTATCACGGATGCCTCGGCCGGCGATCTGCCGAACTACGCGGTCGTGACACCCACCCAGGTCAA
>JBJMLP010000018.1:0-2859 GCA_045805245.1 Actinomycetota bacterium
CTTGAGGCTGTGACGTCCGTCCTTCTGCCACACGTGCTGCCCCCCCCAGATCGCGAGCGGCGTCACCGGCACGCCGGCCTCGAGCGCGAGCCGTGCGACGCCCGTTCGCGCCCGCATCGGTGAGAAGTCGGGGTTCTTCGTCACCGTCCCTTCCGGATAGATCAGGACGGACTCCCCCGCCCGAAGCGCCGCCGCGGCCGCGTCGAGCGCGGTCGGATCTCCGGTGCCGCGGCGGACGGGGATCTGTCCGGCGCCCCGCAGCACGGTGCCGAGGAAGGGGTTGTCGAACAGCTCCTGCTTCGCGAGGAATCGCGGACGGCGGCCGGCGATCGTGAGGACGTAAGCGTCCGCGAGCGGATCCAGGTAGGAGATGTGGTTGCAGGCGACGAGGACCGGCCCCGTCCTCGGAACCCGATCGAGCCCCTCGACGTGCCAGTTGAACCACAGCTTCAGTGGCGGCACGACGACCGCCTTCGCGGCCCGGTACCAGGGCTCCAGAAGGAACGCTCCTTTCGGTCGCGGGCATCCTACCGGCGGAGATCACGAGCACACCGGCCCGGGTCGCAGGCACAGCCGGCGCCGGAAGGCCCATCCGCCGCATCCTTGGATAGGCTGGATGCGATGCGCGTCATCGCCGTCCCGATCAAGTCCCTGTCCCGCGCGAAGTCCCGGCTCTCCCCGCTCCTCGCGCCGCTGGAGCGCGCGGCCCTCACGCTCGCGATGCTGGAGGACGTCCTCGACGCGACCCTCGCCATGCCCTCGTGGGAGACGTGGGTGATCTCTCCCGACGAAGCGGTGCTGGAGATCGCGGCGCGTCGGCGCGCCGAACCGATCACCGAGGAGAAGCCGACCCTCGCATCCGCCGTACGCCAGGTCGAGGAGGAAGCGAAGGAGCGCGGCGCCGATTCCCTCGCCGTGCTCCTCGGGGACACTCCGCTCGTCTCAGCGGACGCGCTGCAGGACGCGCTGCGAACGCTCGGTTCCGTCGTGCTTGCGGGCTCGACCCATGGCGGCGGCACGAACCTTCTGCTGCGGCGGCCGCCGCGAGCGATCGCGGCGCGCTTCGGTCCGTCATCGTTCGATCGCCATGTGCAGGGCGCGGAGTCTCGTGGGATCCCGACGGCCGTGATCGAGCGGCCGGAGCTGGCGTTCGATCTCGACGTCCCCGAGGACGTCGCGACCGTGCTGGAGATCGGACGCGGCACGCGGACGCGGAGCAGTTGCCTGGACATGGATCTCGGCGCCAGACTTCGCATCCTGGCGTAGCGCGCGCCGTGAACGCCGTTCTCGAACGTCGAGCACGAGGAGGAGAACAGATGGCCCAGGGCACGATCCAGGAGTTCGACCCGGAGACGCGGGAGGGTCAGCTCCTGCTCGACGACCGGTCCGAGGTGCGCATCGACGCCACGTCGATCGAGGGTTCGGAGGTCCGCTCCCTCCGGCTGGGTCAGCGGGTGAAGTTCGATCTCGTGGAGGAGGGAGGGCGCAGGGTGGCCCGGAGCCTCCGGCTCGTCACCTTCTAGCGCGCTTCGCCGGCGCACGCTTCCGCTTCGACGCGGTCTCATCACGGAACGCGGTGCCGGGAACGAATGTCGGCACGTCGCGCGCCGGCACCGGAATGGCGACGTCCGGCTGATGCGGGTTGCGGGCGACGCGGCGAGCCCTTCGGCGCTTCTCGAACGAACCGAACCCGACGAGGGAGACGCGCTCGCCTGCCGATACCGTTTCCCGGATCGTCGAGATCGCCGCGTCCACGACTCTCGCGACATCGGTCTTGCTCTGGCCGGTCCGCTTCGCGACTTCCGCGACGAGGCTGTTCTTGTTCACGGCTCCTCCCCCGTAACGCCGTCGGACGCAACCGTCCACGGCGCGGGGACCCTAGCGAGGAAGAGCCGAGCTGGTCAAGCCGGGAAGCCGCTGACGCGATGGACGAGCGGGCGAAAGACGGGCGGGCGCTCCTCCCCCTCCTGATAGCATCCGCCGGATTGGCCCGTGGGGTAACGGTAGCCCGACTGACTCTGGATCAGTTAGTCCTGGTTCGAATCCAGGCGGGCCAGCGATCACCAAGACCGAGCGGGACCGCTGGATCGCGATCGATCAGAAGTCGAGCTCGAACCAGACGCGGGTCGGATCGCGGAGGATCCCCCAGCGCGTCGCCAGATCCTGGACGAGCTGGAGACCTCTTCCGGTGCTCGCATCGGCCGCCGCGAGGACCGGCAGGCCCTGGAATCCCGGCCCCTCGTCGGAGACCTCGACCCGGACCCGCTCGTTCGAAGAATCGACGGTGAGCCCGATCAGCGAACCCGGTCGTCCCGCGTGCCGGATCGCGTTCGTGACCAACTCGCTCGTGAGAAGTTGCGCCGTCTGGATCGGAACGACGGGGACGGAGGCCGAGAGCTCTTGCGCGACGACCGCCCGAGACCTGCTGGGGCTCGAAACGGAACACGGGAGCCAGGAGTGGGCGTCTGCAATCACTGTCATTGAGCGTACAGACGTCTGCGCTTTAACACCACCCGGTGATCGGGGTCCATCACAGCGGAGGATCCAACGATCCCGGCACGGCGAGGTCCAGCTCGCCTCGGATGATCTCGTAGCAATCGCAGGCGGAGGCGAGGAGCCCGTCGCCGTCGAGGATCTTCAACTGACCTCGGTGATAGGAGATCAGACCCTGTCCCTGCATCGCCTCCGCGGCAACCGAAACCGAAGGACGACGGATACCGAGCATCATCGCCAGGAACTCCTGAGTGAGCCGGAACTCTGAGCGCCCCAGACGATCCCGGACGAGCAATATCCAACGGGCGTATCGCTCGTTGACGCTGTGGAGACGATTGCATGCCACGATCTGCGCGGTCTCGGACC
>JBJMLP010000019.1:0-12495 GCA_045805245.1 Actinomycetota bacterium
AGCTCAGCCTGGCAGAGCAACCGCCTCGTAAGTGGTAGGTCGTGGGTTCAAATCCCACCTCCGGCTCCCTTGTTAGAATCGCCGCCGTGCGTCTGCGCCCCCTGATCCTGCCCGCGGCAGTGCTTGGCGTCCTCGGCGTTCTGCTGCTGCCCGCGATCGCACAGGCGCAGGAGAGCATCGATCCCACCTCCACCCCGACGGAGTTCACCGGCGGCTGGGTGTACGCGATGGCGGTCCTCATGACCGTCATCGGAGCGCTGATCGCGGTGCTCGTCGTCGTGTCCTACATGCGTTTCGCGCCACGTTTCCAGAAGGGAGACGGTCACACGGTCCGCGCTGAGCGGATCGTCGAGGGCCGGGAGCCTCCTCGCCGCCAGGTGGAAGTTCGGGAGAGCGAGCCCGTCCTCGTCGCTGCGCCGGTCGTGCAGGTCGCTGCTCCGGCGGCAGCGCCTCCGGCCGCGACGCCGCAGAAGCCTGCCGCCGCGGCGCCCGCGACCGCCCCTCCGAAGCCTGCGCCTGCCGCGCCGGCGACCACGGAGCCTGCGGCGCCGGCGACCACGGGGGCCACGCCGGAAACCGAGGAAAAGACAGGCGCTCCCGCGGCGGAGGCGCCGGCTGCTCCAGCCGCGACGGCGGCTGCTCCCGCGGAGCCGGCTGCGGTATCGCACGGCGGGGCCGAACAGGATCAGGAGACCTACGACCGCGTGCTCTCGGAGCAGCTCTCCAAAGGAGTCGACCGCCGAGTCGCGGAGGGTCGTGCGAAGTCAGCAGCCGTGGTCGCCGCTCGCAAGAAGTCGGGGGGGTAGGACCTCCTTCCCATGGCGGCCCCGAACCTCGATTGGCCTCAGATGGGCTCGAACGCGGCCCGACTCATCGATTGGCGAACCGCCTCCGACGTCGGACGTCGCATCGCGGGTTCGGGCATCTCCCTCCCCGCGCTCGATCGTGCCCGTTTCCGTGAGGACTTCGCGGAGTCCGTGCGCGAGGCCGAGCAGCTGGTTCTCGACTTCACCGGCATGCACGTCGACGGCTATCGCGCTCGCGCATGGGTGATGAGCCGCGGGGAGTGGTTGAACGCCAACCTCCGCGGCCTGCAGAACCTCCTCGAGCCGCTCGCGCAACGGGCGCTGAGCGAACAGCGCGTTTCCACGCCGGAGTTCCGCCGGAAAGCGTTCGGCGCCCAGATCGGAGTGTTGCTCGGATACGTCTCCAAGAAGGTGCTCGGTCAGTACGACGTCTTCCTTCCGCCGGACGACGACGGCTTGCTCTATTTCGTTGGCCCGAACGTCGCGGAGGTGGAGCGGCGGTTCCAGCTGCCGTCGCATGACTTCCATCTCTGGCTCGCGCTCCACGAGGTCACGCACCGCGTGCAGTTCGGCGGCTGTCCGTGGCTCCGGAGCCATCTCTCCTCGCTGGTCGACAGCTATCTCTCGACCGTGGAGCTCGATCCCCATCAGCTGATGGACCAGCTGAAGCGCGCGGTCGCGGAGGCTCGAGCGGCCGGAGGATGGCGCGAGGCGAACATCCTCTTCCTGCTGATGACGCCCTCGCAGCGCGAGCTCTTCGAGCGGATGCAGGGGCTGATGTCGCTGATCGAGGGCCACGCGAGCTACGTGATGAACGTCGTGTCCGCCGATCGGGTCAAGGATCTGCCGCGGATGCGGAGGAGCCTCAAGGACCGGCGTCGCGCGTCCAGCATGGAGCGCGCTTTCCAGAAGGCCATCGGGTTCGACCAGAAGATCCGTCAGTACGACATCGGTGAACGCTTCGTGGAGGAGGTCGTCCGCGTCGCGGGAATGGATGGCTTCAACCTCGTGTGGAAGGATGAGGCGAACCTTCCGACGCTCGCCGAGGTGGCGGATCCCGGACGATGGCTGGCGCGCGTGGCGAACGCCTGAGCAAACCTCCTGCAGTCGCCCGCGTTCTCGAGCGGGTGGCGGCAACCGCTCGCAGACACGAGATGTTCCTTCCGGCGGAGTGCGTTCTCGTCTCCGTTTCCGGAGGTCCGGACTCCATGTGTCTGTTGCATTCGCTGGTGCGGCTGCGGCGACTGTTCCGCATCCGGCTCGAGGTGTTCCATTTCGATCACGGGATGCGACGCGGATCCGAGCAGGATGCGGCGTACGTGGCGCGGGCCGCGGCGAAGCTTGGACTGCCGGCGCACCTGGAGCGCGCCGACGAGGCCCGGGATCCGGAGAGGTCTCCGGAACATTGGGCGCGGGACGTCCGCCGCGCGGCGACCGGGCGCGTCCTGCTCGAGACCGGAGTTGCGCGCGTCGCGGTCGCGCACACGCTCGATGACCAGGCCGAGACCGTGCTGATGGCCGCCATGACAGGCTCCGGGCTCGACGGGTTGGCGGGGATCAAGCCCGTGGTCGGGACGTGGGTGAACCCGCTCCTGGAGGTCACCCGGCGGGACGTGGAGGCGTTCTGCTCCTCCCTCCGCCTCCGCCCGCGCCGCGATCCCACGAACCGCGACACCACGTTGCTGAGGAACGCGGTTCGCCTGCGCGGCCTCCCCGCGCTGGAGCGTGTCGCCGGCCGCGACGTCCGCGCGCCGATCGCGCGCACCGCCGCGATCCTCCAGGAGGATGCCGACCTGCTGAAGGAGCAATCGCTCCCGGCGATCAACGAGCTCGTGGAGGAGGAGCCCGAAGGGGTCACGGTTCCCGTCTCCGGCCTCCTGGCCCTTCCGTCGCCCGTCGCCGCCCGAGTCGTCCACGCGGCGATCCTCCGCGCGGGCGCCTCCCCCCAGCGCGACCACGTCGACGCGGTGCTCGACCTCGCTCGAGGACGCCCCGGGCGCCGGGCGGATCTCGGCCGGGGATTGAACGCCCGCCGCGACCGGGAGTATCTTCACCTGTCCCGAACTTCCCCCCGGAGTTGAGGAAAGGGGAAGGTCCTGAAGACGCACCTCGCGCCGTCGTCCGGGCCGGAGCTCGCTCCCGCGGAGGCGACGCACGACGGCGGTTCTCTCCCTACACTGGTCGGCCACGTGGCCGAGTACGAGCGCGACATCGACCGCATCCTGATCTCCGAGCGGGAGATCCAGGAGATGGTGCGCAAGCTCGGGGAACGCATCACGGAGGACTACCGCGGCCGGCAGCTCCTCCTCGTCGGCGTCCTGAAAGGCGCTTTCGTCCTGATGGCGGACCTGTCGAGGAGCATCCGGCTGCCGCTGATGTTCGACTTCATGGACGTCTCCTCGTACGGAGCCGCGACGCACACGTCCGGGGTCGTCCGGATCCTCAAGGACCTCGACCACGACATCGAGGGTCGTGACGTCCTCGTCGTGGAGGACATCATCGATTCGGGGCTGACGCTGAACTACCTGCTCAAGAACCTCCGGACCCGCCGTCCCGCGTCGCTCGAGGTCGTCGCGCTCCTGCAGAAGACGAGCGTCCAGCAGGTGGAGCTCGAGATCCGTTACGAGGGCTTCACGATCCCGCCGGACTTCGTCGTCGGTTACGGGCTCGATTTCGACGAGCGGTTCCGGAACCTCCCGTACATCGCCCTCCTCAAGCCGGAGGCGTACGCGGGCGCTCCTGCCTAGGAACCCGGGCGGCCGTCGGAACCGTCCAAGGCCCGTGAAGCACACTCTCGTCGCTTGGAGCCTGTTCGCCGCCGCGCTCCTCGCGGGATGTGCGGGGTCACCGGGGCCCGGGAGCGGAGACGCAGGCGTTCAGGGAGTGGTGCGGGTGGGCCCGGCGTGCCCGGTCCAGCGCGAGGGAACCTCCTGTCCGGACCGCCCGCTGGCGACCGAGCTGCGATTCGTTCAGGGCTCCGACGTCGCCGCAACCGTCCGAACCGGCGACGACGGGCGTTTCCGTGTGGGGCTCGCCCCCGGCTCGTACACGATCCGCTCCGGGAAGGCCGGCTTGCCCACCCTCCGACCGGTGCAGGTGACGGTGCCGCCGCACGCGTACACCACCGTGACGCTGACGTTCGACAGCGGCATCCGTTAGGCACGCGGAGGCCGCGCCGCAGGCACGGCATCGGCGGCTGAGCGGAGAAGGCGCTGTGCTAGCATCGTTCGGGGTTCGGGCCGCGAAAGTCGCTCGAGCCCCGTGGCGTCTCCGACTCCTTCCGAGAGGGATCCCTACGAGCCAGCCCGAGCCTCCGTACCGCAGACTCCTACGAGGGCCGCTCGTCTACGTGCTGATCGTCCTCGGCGGCCTGTGGCTCTTCGTCTCGTTCGCGATGCGCGGTCCGCAGTCGCAGACGATGTCCGTTCCCGCGTACGAACGTGCGGTCGCCGCCGACCACGTCCAGACGGCGACCTTCCTCGAGAACGATCAGAAGGTGCAGGGCAAGCTCGACGACGGCACCGAGTACGAGGTTCCGTATCCGATCGACGCCCAGCAGACGCTGATCCGCGCGCTCCAGAGCGCGGGCGTCGACTACACCGCGGATCCGCAGAAGGGCTCCGCCGTGCTGGCGGTGCTGCTGCAGACGATCCTTCCGATCGTGCTGATCGCCGGCGTCCTGATCTTCGTCATGAACCAGTCGCAGGGCGGTGGGCGCGGCGTGATGTCGTTCGGGAAGTCTCGCCACAAGGTCGTCGCCAAGGACCAGCCGAAGACGACGTTCGACGACATCGCCGGGGTGGAGGAGGCGGTCGAGGAGCTCCAAGAGGTCAAGGAGTACTTGCAGAACCCGGGCAAGTTCCAGGCGATGGGCGCGAAGATCCCGCGAGGTGTCCTCCTCTACGGGCCACCCGGGACGGGCAAGACGCTCCTCGCGCGCGCCGTTGCCGGAGAGGCCGGCGTTCCGTTCTTCTCGATCTCCGGTTCGGACTTCGTGGAGATGTTCGTCGGCGTCGGAGCGGCACGGGTCCGCGACCTCTTCGAGCAGGCGAAGCAGAACGCCCCCGCGATCGTGTTCATCGACGAGATCGACGCCGTCGGCCGTCACCGCGGCGCCGGCCTCGGTGGAGGTCACGACGAGCGTGAGCAGACGCTGAACCAACTGCTGGTGGAGATGGACGGCTTCGACGTTCGGACGACGGTGATCCTGATGGCCGCGACGAACCGCCCGGACATCCTCGACCCAGCGCTCCTGCGACCCGGCCGCTTCGACCGTCACGTGACGATCGATCGCCCGGACCTGCAGGGCCGAAAGGGGATCCTGCGTGTGCACGTGCGTGGCAAGCCGCTCGATCCGACCGTCGATCTCGACGTGGTGGCGAAGCGCACCCCCGGTTTCACCGGCGCGGATCTCTCCAACCTGATCAACGAGTCGGCGTTGCTCGCCGCTCGCCGGAGCAAGCGAACGATCGAGATGCCGGAGATCGGAGAGGCGATCGATCGCGTCATGGCGGGTCCGGAGCGACGCAGCCGCGTGATGAACGAGCGGGAGCGGAAGATGATCGCTTTCCACGAGAGCGGCCACGCGCTGACCGCGCACGTCCTTCCCAACACGGACCCGCTCCACAAGGTGACGGTGATCCCGCGCGGGCAGGCGCTCGGCTACACCATGACGCTTCCGGAGGAGGACCGTTTCATCATGACGCGGGAGCAGCTCTCCGACGAGCTCGCGATGCTCCTCGGCGGCCGCGTGGCGGAGGAGCTGGTGTTCTCCGACATCACGACCGGCGCGCAGAACGACCTCGAGCGCGCAACGAAGGTCGCGCGCCAGATGGTGACGGAGTACGGGATGTCCGACCGCCTCGGGCCGCTCACGCTCGGTCAGAAGCAAGGGGAGGTCTTCCTCGGACGCGACTTCGCGTCGCATCCGGACTACTCCGACCAGGTCGCGTACGAGATCGACTCGGAGATCCGGCGGATGATCGACGACGCGCACGACGAGGCCCTGGAGATCCTCCAGCTGCACCGTTCGAAGCTCGACGAGCTGGCGTCGATCCTCCTGGAGCGGGAGACGATCGAGAAGGACGAGCTCCTCGAGATCCTCGCCGGCATGGAGAAGCGGCCGCAGCGCAACCCGGAGCAGCACGGCGCCGGTCTCGCGATCTCCCGCCGGAGCGTCCGTGCGACGCAGACGCGCCCGCGGGACCTTCGATGAGCGACGGCGACGGCGCGGTCGACACCGGAAGCATCGACGACGACGAGTATCCGGAGACCGAGGGCTTCGATCGCGCCAAGATCGAACAGGGTGTCCGGCTGCTGCTGGAAGGGATGGGCGAGGACCCGGAGCGCGGCGGCCTCCGAGACACGCCGCGTCGCGTCGCGGACATGTACCGGGAGATCTTCGCGGGCGTCGGGCGGAACGCCGAGCCCCTCGTCACCGTCGTGGAGGGCGCCGACCACGACGAGATGATCATGGTGCGCGACATCCCGCTCTACTCGAGCTGTGAGCACCACCTGTTGCCGTTCATCGGCAAGGCGCACGTCGCGTACATCCCGAACAAGGACGGACGGATCACGGGCCTCTCGAAGGTCGCGCGTGTCGTGGACCTGTTGTCGAAGCGCCCACAGGTGCAGGAGCGGCTCACGACGCAGATCGCGGACGCGCTGGACAACGCTCTGAAGCCGCGAGGGGTCTTCGTGGTGATCGAGGCGGAGCACCTGTGCATGACGATGCGAGGGATCAAGAAGCCAGGCTCCGCCACGGTGACCTCGGCGGTGCGCGGGCTGTTCCGGAGCGACGCGCGGACCCGCCAGGAAGCCTTCAGTCACATCGGGCAGCGCGTCTAGGGCCTAGGCGTTCCCCCGGCTACGATGGATGCGTGAGCTCCGACTCTCTCGTCTGGCGAGCGGGAACCCATGAGATCCGCTGCGGCGAGCGGACGCTCGTGATGGGCATCCTCAACGTGACGCCGGATTCGTTCTCGGACGGCGGCGAGTTCCTCGATCCCGCACGCGCCGTGGAGCACGGTCTCCGGATGGTGCGGGACGGCGCCGATCTCCTCGACGTCGGCGGAGAGTCGACGCGCCCCGGATCCGATCCCGTCCCGGCGAAGGAGGAGCGAGATCGCGTCCTGCCGGTCATCGAGGGTCTTGCGGCGGAGGTCGACGTCCCGATCTCCGTCGACACGATGAAGCCGGAGGTCGCCGCCGATGCCGTGAAGGCCGGCGCCTCCGTCGTGAACGACGTCTCCGGCGCGCGCGATCCCGCGATGTTCGACGTCGTGCGCGACGCCGGCGCAGGACTCGTGCTGATGCACATGCTCGGAGACCCGAAAACGATGCAGGCGGAACCCCGGTACGACGACGTGATCCGCGAGGTGCACGCCTACCTGCGGGAACGGGTTCTCGCGGCGATCGACGCCGGCATCGCCAAGGACCACCTGAGCGTCGATCCCGGCATCGGCTTCGGAAAGACGTCCGAGCACAACCTCACGTTGCTGAAGCACTGCTTCGCCTTCCGAGACCTCGCCGTTCCGGTGACGTTCGGCACGTCCAGGAAGGCATTCCTCGGTCACCTCCTGGAGGCCGAGCCGGACGACCGGCTTGAGGGAACGGCCGCGACGGTCGCGTGGCTCGCGAGCCGCGGCGTGCACATCGTGCGGGTGCACGACGTGCGTGAGATGTCGCGCGTCGTCCGCGTCGTCGACGCGATCCGGAGCGCGTCATGACGCCCGAGGAGGCCCGTGGCGAGGAGCCCGCGTTCCTCGACGTCGGGCGCGGGAAGGTGCTCCTCCTCCTGCGCGGTGAGGACTCCTCGGAGCGAATCTGGGCCTCGTTCGCGCCGCTCTTCGCAGAGGCGATGCGCGTGATCGTGGCGACCGCGCCCTCGCTGACGGCGAACGAGGCCGAAACGATGCTCCTCGACGCGCGGGTCGAGCGGTTCGCGATCCTCGCTCACGGCGCCGCCGGCCCCGTCGCCGTGGAGCTCGCCGCACGCAAGGACTGTGACGCTCTCGTTCTGATCGGGGCCGTCACGTCGGAGACGGCGAGACACGCAGGAGACGCCGAGCGACGCGTCGCGGAACGGGAGATTCCGATCTTCCTTCTGTGGGGAGAGGACGACGCCGTCGTTCCGGCCGAGGAGGGAGAGCGGCTTTCCGAGCGCCTGCCGACGTCCACCCTGGCGCTCGTGCCCGGCGCGGGCCACGACGTGGCGGAGTCCGCCGCCGCCACCGTCGTTCCGCTCGTCTTCGAATATCTCCGCTCGCGCTATCTCGGCGAGCGGCACGGACACGCCGAGGCCGGCGGCCCCGTTCCGGTCGCGTTGACCCGACGTCCCGACCAGACCTGAAAGGGAGCGCTATGGCAACCGTCCATCTGTTCCTCTCCGGCATCCGCGCGAGCGGGAAGCACGGCGCCAACGACGGCGAGCGCGACCAACCGCAGGAGTTCGTCGTCGACCTCGACGTGGAGGTGGACCCTGACGCGGACGACCTCGATGCGACCGCCGACTACCGGGCGCTCGCCGAGACGGCGCGCGCCGTCGTCGAACAGGAGTCGTTCGTGCTCCTGGAGCGCTTGGCCCAGGCCGTCGCGGACCGGACCGTCAAGGACGGCGCCGTTCGGTACGTCACCGCGGTCGTCCACAAGCCGGCGGCGATGCGATCGATCGGCATCGACGGCGTCGCAGCGGCCGCGAGTGCCGGAAGACCGCACGGCGCGCCGGACATCCCGACGGGTTGAGCCTCGGGTGGAGGTCACGGCCTACGTCGGCCTCGGATCGAACCTCGGGAACCGGCTCGAGAACCTTCGGAGTGCCGTCCGCGACCTCGCGCGAACTCCCGGGATCCGGTTCGTCCGCTCGTCGAGCGTCTACGAGACCGCGCCGGTCGGTGGCCCCGAACAGGGGAACTTCCTGAACGCCGTCGTGGAGGTCTCCACGGAGCTCGAGCCGGTCGGATTGCTCGAAGCGATGCGGCGCATCGAGAACGAGCTCGGCCGGGTGCGCGCCGCGCGGTTCGGTCCGCGGACGATCGACCTGGATCTCCTGCTCTACGGGGACGAGCACATCGAAGAGCCGGAGCTTACGGTGCCGCATCCGCGGATGCACGAGCGTGCCTTCGTGGTGGTCCCGCTCACCGAGCTCGGTGCTGCGATCCTCCCCGGCGGCCGTCCGCTTGAACCCGTGACCGATGCGGCGCAAGCGGTTCGGAGGTCCGGCCCGCCGCTTGATCCCGGGGAGGCGTGAGCGGCGTGGACATCGCGATCGTCGGCTCCGGCCGCGTCGGAACGGCGCTCGGCATCCTCTGGCAGGCCGCGGAGCACGACGTCGTCGCTGCGTCCGGGAGCGAGCGGACGGATCGGCGGGTGCGGGAGCACCTCCCGGAGACGGAGTTCCTGTCCAGCAGGGAGGCGGCCGCGCGCGGCGAGGTGGTGGTGATCGGCGTCCCCGACGACGCGATCGGATCCGTCTGCGGAGAGATCGCCGGGTCGCTCCGCGTCGGGCAGATCGTGCTCCATCTGTCCGGATCCGTTCCGCTCGACGCGCTCGCGTCCGCGCGGGATGCCGGAGCCGAGACGTTGTCGCTGCATCCGCTGCAGACGTTCCCATCGGTGGAGGCGGGGGTGGAAAGGATGCCCGGCGCTCCGGTCGCGATCACGGCGACGGATCCGCGGGTGGCCGAGGTCGGCTCTCGGCTCGCGGAGGACGCGGGCGGCAAGCCGTTCCCTCTGGACGACGAGATGAAGCCGCTCTATCACGCGGCGGCGGTGTTCACCTCCAACTTCATGGTGACCGCGCTGGCGGCCGCTCGGGAGCTCTTCGACGCGGCCGGCGTTCCGGACGGGGTGCAGGCGATGACGCCGCTCGCGAACGCGACGCTGCACAACGCGCTGACGTCCGATCCGATCTCCGTCCTCACGGGTCCGGCGGTGCGAGGCGACGTCGGCACCGTGCAGCGGAACCTTCACGCGCTGCACGACCGCGCTCCCGAGCTGGTGGCGTCCTACGTCGTCCTTTCGGAGGCTGCGCTCGCTCTCGTCGGCCGTTCCGATCGAGATCCGCCGGCCAGCGAGGATGCCGTCCGGGAGGTGCTCGCGCAGTGGAGGTGATCCGCGAGGCGGACGCCTACCGCGAGCGGATGGTCGCCGCTCGCGGGAACGGCGCCACGGTGGGACTCGTTCCGACGATGGGGGCGTTCCACCCCGGCCACCTCTCGCTGATGGAGCGAGCCCGCGCGGAGAACGACCTCGTTGCCGTGTCGATCTTCGTGAACCGTCTCCAGTTCGGTCCCGGCGAGGACTTCGAACGCTATCCGCGGAACGAGGAAGCAGACGTGACGGCCGCGGAACGACAACGCGCCGACGTGGCGTTCGTTCCGACGGAGGAGGAGATGCTCGGCACGGGGGCGGGATCGGAGGCGGCCGAGGTCACCGTCGACCCCGGTCCGATCGGCGATCGATTCGAGGGGGCGTCGCGGCCGGGACACTTCCGCGGCGTGCTTCAGGTCGTCGCGCGGCTGCTCTCGCTCACCGGACGCTCGCGCGCGTACCTCGGCGAGAAGGACTTCCAGCAGCTCTTCCTCGTGCGATCGATGGTGCGCGACCTCGCGATCGACGCGGAGATCGTGGCGTGCCCGACCGTCCGGGAGCCGGGAGGACTCGCGCTGTCCTCTCGGAACGTCCATCTGGACGAGCGGGAGCTCGATGTCGCCGGCGTGCTCTTCGAAGCGCTCGCCGACGCCGCGGAACGAGTCCGGACCGGGGCACGCCATCCGCAGGTCCTCGTCGCCGAGATGGCCAAGACGATCGCCGCGAACGAGGCCGTCCGTCTCGATTACGTCGCGGTCGTCGACGAGGAGACGTTCGAGGAACCGGTCGAGATCCAGCGCCCCTCCCGCGCGATCGTCGCCGCCCACGTCGGCTCCGTCCGGCTCATCGACAACATCCGGCTCGATCCCGCGTGACGACGTCCGACGCCGTTCCCGAGCTCGACGCGATAGAGGTCCTGACGGCCGTCATGGAGGCACTTCGCGACGATCTCGCTGAAGCGCCCGAGCTTCCCGAAGCCGGTGACCCGAAAGAGGCGGAGACGGGCACCGCCGTGATCCGCTCCACGGAGCCGGGCGTCCTGGCCGGGCTCCCCGTCGCGAAGGAGACGTTCCGCCGGATCGGTGTTCGCATGCGCCCGCTCAAGGAGGAGGGCAGCGCGATCGCCGCCGGCGAGCGCGTTGCCCTCGCCGGCGGCTCCCTCCAGGCCATCCTGAGTGGACGACGGACGGTCCTGCACTTCCTCGAACGTCTGTCCGCGATCGCCTCCGGGCGTGCCGAGGCCGATCTCGCCGATCCCCTCGAGCACTACGCCGCATCGATGGCGACGCGGGCGACGGCCACGCCCGTCGGGGAGAATGGGCCCCGGTTCGAGCTGGAGGTGGAGGGCTAGTGCTGCTCGCGGTGAACATCGGGAACACGCAGACGGTGCTCGGCGTGTTCCGCGGCGATGAGCTCGCTTGGCAGTGGCGGCTTTCCACGGAGCCGGACCGGACCGCCGACGAGATGGCACTCCTGTTCGGCGGGGTGCTGCAGCAGCAGGGCCTCTCCTTCTCGAAGGAGATCACGGGCGTCGCGATCTCTTCCGTGGTCCCCGCCTCGACGGGGGCCCTTCGGGAGATGGCCGATCGCTACTTCGGCTTTCCGCCGGTCGTCGTGGAACCGGGGACGAAGACCGGCATCCCGATCCTCACCGAGAACCCGCGCGAGGTCGGCGCGGACCGGATCGTCAACTGCCTCGCGGCCTTCTCGAAGTTCGGCGGTCCGAGCGTCGTCGTCGACTTCGGAACGGCCACGACGTACGACGCGGTCTCCGAGAAAGGAGAGTTCCTCGGCGGCGCGATCGCGCCCGGCCTCCAGGTCGCCGGCGCGAGCCTGTTCACGGCGACCGCGCGTCTGCCGCAGGTGGAGCTCCTCGCTCCGCGCGCAGCGATCGGCAAGAACACCGTCGAGGCGATCCAGTCAGGCATCGTCTTCGGGGCGGCCGCGGAGCTCGAGGGCATGGTGGACCGCATGGAGAAGGAGCTCGGTCCCGCGACGGTGGTTGCGACCGGTGGGCTCGCGCCGATCGTGATCGCGCACACGGACGCGATCGACCGGTACGAGCCGTGGCTCACGCTGGAGGGCCTCCGCGTCGTCTACGAGCGGAACGCCGCGACCGATGCCTGAGGAACCGGCGGGACGGGAACGAGACGAGCTCGATGCCCGACGCGCGCGATTGGCGGACCTCCGCGACCGTGGAGTGGAACCGTTCGCGCTCTCCTTCGTCCCGACGGCGACGGCGACGGAGCTCCATCGACGCTACGAGAAGCTCGCAGCGGAGACCGATACTGCCGACGAGGTCGCGGTGGCGGGCAGGGTCGTCCTCGCCCGGCGGTTCGGCAAGCTCGTCTTCCTCACGCTCCGTGACGGAACGGGTGACATCCAGCTCTTCTGCTCGAAGGACTCGCTCGGCGACGAGGCGTTCGCGTTGCTCGAGGACATCGATCTCGGCGACATCGTCGGCGCGCGCGGCGTCGTGATGACGACCAAGAAGGGAGAGCTCTCCGTGCGCGTGTCGGAGCTGACGCTGCTGACGAAGTCGCTTCGGCCGCTGCCGGAGAAGTGGCACGGGCTGCGCGACGAGGACCTCCAGCAACGC
>JBJMLP010000020.1:0-5673 GCA_045805245.1 Actinomycetota bacterium
ACCGTGTCCACGCCGAGCCCGACGCCGACTCCGTCTCCGTCTCCGTCTCCGTCGAAACCGGACAAGCCGAAACCGACGAAGCCGAAACCGACGAAGGCCGGACAGCCGACGAACGGACGCAACTCCGGAAGCGGGAACGGAGGTGGGGGCAACCCGGCTCCGGCGTCGGCGCCGAGCCCGACCTCGGCGTCGACCCCGCCGTCCTCATCGGGCTCCGGTGCGAGTTCTGGGGGGTCCGGCGGCGGTGGAGGAGGAGGAACTTCCGGCGGTGGTGGCTCCGGCGGCTCCGGCGGCTCAGGCGGCAGCGGGGGTTCGGGCGGTTCCGGCGGGAGTGGCGGCTCCGGCGGCTCCGGCGGCTCGGGTGGCTCGGGTGGCAGTGGCGGATCGGGGGGCAGCGGAGGCTCGGGTGGCAGCGGAGGCTCGGGTGGCAGTGGTTCCGGCGGCCACGGTGGAGGAAGCGGCGAGCCGACACCGGCTCCGAGACCCGATCCGAAGCCTTCACCTCCGTAAGTCGCCGGACAGCCGGACCCGCAGCGTCCCTCCCGACGAATGCGTCCGACGGCCGGAGCTTCCTCCGAAATAGCTAGGATGGCTTTCCGCCCATCTCAGGAGGACTTCCATGACCGTGAAGGTCGGCGTGAACGGCTTCGGCCGCATCGGCCGCAACTTCTTCCGGGCGGCGAAGAAGCGTGGAGCAGACATCGACTTCGTCGCCGTCAACGACATCACCGACTCCAAGACGCTTGCGCACCTGCTGAAGTACGACTCCGTGCTCGGCAGACTGGATGCCGAGGTCAAGGTCACCGACCAGGGGCTCTCGGTCGACGGAGACGACCTCCGCGTCACCGCCGAGCGGAACCCCGCCGACCTTCCCTGGAAGGAGCTCGGCGCCCAGATCGTGGTGGAGTCCACCGGCCTCTTCACCGATCGTGAGAAGGCAGAGGCCCATATCGAGGCCGGCGCTCAGAAGGTCGTGATCAGCGCTCCCGCGAAAGGGGAGGACATCACGATCGTGATGGGCGTCAACGACGACAAGTACGACCCGGCGACCCACAACGTCGTCTCCAACGCCTCGTGCACGACCAACTGCGTTGTTCCGATGGCCGCGGTGCTGGAGGAGAGCTTCGGCATCGACCGCGCGCTGATGACGACGATCCACGCCTACACGAACGACCAGAACCTCCTCGACCTGCCGCACAAGGACCTCCGGAGAGCTCGTGCGGCCGCGATCAACATCGTGCCGGCCTCGACGGGCGCCGCGAAGGCCACCTCGCTCGCGCTGCCGCAGCTCAAGGGAAAGATGGACGGCACCGCGATGCGCGTGCCGGTGCCCGACGGCTCCGTCACCGATCTCGTCTGCATCCTCAATGAGGAGCCGAGCGTCGAGGAGATCAACGACGCCTATCGGACGGCGGCTGGGACGGATCGGCTCACCGGGCGCCTCGTGTACACGGAGGACCCGATCGTCTCGAGCGACATCGTCGGAAGCCCCGCGTCCTGCACGTTCGACTCCCTCTCCACGATGGCGATCGGAAATCTCGTCAAGGTCATCGGCTGGTACGACAACGAGTGGGGATACTCGAACCGTCTCGTCGACCTCGTCGAGCTCATCGCCGGGAGCCTGTGAGGCTCCGAACCCTCGACGACCTCGGCGACGTCGCCGGGAAGACCGTCTTCCTGCGCGCGGACTTCAACGTTCCGCTCGAGAGCGGGAAGGTCGCGGACGACGCGCGGATCCGCGCCACGGTCCCGACGATCGTGGAGCTCCTCGACCGCGGAACGACACTCGTCGTCGCCTCGCACCTCGGCCGCCCGAAGGGCAAGGTCAAGGATGAGCTCCGCATGGAGCCCGTTGCGAGTCAGTTGCGCGCGATCCTCGAGCGCGAGGTGGAAGTCCTCGGCTTTCCGGGAACGCTGTCTGCGGATGCCGCCGCCGGCGAGATCGACGACGCGACCGTTCCGGTGATCGTCCTCGAGAATCTCCGCTTCGATGCGAGGGAGGAGGCGAACGACACCTCCTTCGCCGGCGAGCTTGCGGCCCTTGCGGACGTCTACGTGGACGATGCCTTCGGCGCGTCGCATCGCGCGCACGCGAGCGTCTCCGCGCTCCCCGAGTTGATGGTGGCGAGCGGACGACCCGCCGTCGCCGGGCGCCTCCTCCAGAAGGAGGTGGAGGTGCTGTCGAACCTCCTCGACCATCCCGAGAAGCCCTACGTGGCCGTCCTCGGCGGAGCGAAGATCTCCGACAAGCTTGGAACGATCTCTGCGTTGTCGGAGCGCGCCGACGCCCTGCTGATCGGTGGCGCGATGGCGTTCACGCTCATCGCCGCTGACGGAGGAGAGATCGGCGACAGCCTCGTCGAGCCCGACCGTTTCGACGACGTCCGGCGCGCCCGCAAGCAGGCGGAGGAGCGCGGCGTGCTGATCCAGCTTCCGGAGGACGTCGTTGCCGCCTCGGACGTCTCCGTCGACGCCGAGCGCTCCACCGTTCCGGCGGACGCGATCCCGAAAGGCCGCAAGGGCCTCGACGTCGGACCCCGCACCGTGGAGGAGTTCGCGCGCACGATCGCGGACGCGCACACGATCCTGTGGAACGGCCCGATGGGCGTCTTCGAGCTGGAGCCGTTCTCCGCCGGAACGCGCGGCGTGGCCACCGCGATCGCCGGAGCCAAGGCCTACTCCGTCGTCGGCGGCGGAGACAGCCTCCTTGCGGTGAAGCGTCTCGGCCTCGAGGAGTCCTTCGACCATCTCTCGACCGGCGGCGGTGCGTCGCTCGAGTTCCTGGAGGGCAAGACGCTCCCGGGCATCGAGGTTTTGGAGGAGCGCTGACATGGCCAGGAAGCCCGTGATCGCCGCGAACTGGAAGATGCACAAGACACACCTGGAGGCGATCCGCGACGTCCAGAAGCTCTCCTACCTCGTCGACGCCGACGACACCGAGCGCGTGGAGGTCGTGATCTGCCCCCCGTTCACGTCGCTCCGGCCGATCCAGACGCTGATCGACAGCGACCGGCTCTCCTTCGGCCTCGGAGCGCAGAACGTTCACTGGGAAACCGAGGGCGCTTTCACCGGCGAGGTGTCGCCGCCGATGCTCTCCGCGCTGAAGTGCGATTACGTGATCGTCGGCCATTCCGAGCGGCGCCAGCTCTTCGGAGAGACCGACGAGATGGTGGCGAAGAAGGTGCGCGCCGTGCTCGGCGCCGAGATGCGACCGATCCTGTGCGTGGGGGAGTCTCTCGATGAGCGCGAAGCGGGCGGCACCCAGACCAAGGTGACCGCTCAGCTTCGTTCCGCGCTCCAGGGCGTGACGCTCGAGGATCCCGAGTCGCTCGTGGTCGCGTACGAACCGATCTTGGCGATCGGCACCGGCAGGAACGCCGAGCCGACCGATGCCGGTGGGGTCGCCGCGCTGATCCGTGGAACCGTGGCAGAGCTGATCTCCGCCGACGCCTCGGCCGGCATCCGGATCCAGTACGGAGGAAGCGTGAAGCCGGGCAACATCCGCGACTTCATGGCGCATCCGGAGATCGACGGGGCGCTCGTCGGCGGGGCCAGCCTCGATCCGGAAGACCTCGCGCTGATCGTGAAGTACCGCTGATGGCGAACCGGCTGCTGTACGTCTGCCTCGACGGCCTCGGCGACGATCCGATCCCGGAGCTCGGCGACCGTACGCCGCTCGAGGCCGCGCGAACGCCCGCGCTCGACTCGCTCGCGGAGCGCGGCCGAACGGGGAACGTCGTTACCGTCGGCCCGGGGATCGCCCCCGAGTCCGACATCGCCGTCTTCGCGATCCTCGGCTACGACCCCAAAGAGGAGCATCCCGGCCGCGGCGTCGTGGAAGCCGTCGGCATCGGGATGGATTTCCGCGACGGCGATCTCGCGTACCGCACGAACTTCGCGACGGCCGAGTGGCCGGAGATCGTCGACCGGCGCGTCGGCCGGAACCTCAGCTCGATCGAGGCGCAGGCCCTCGCGGACGAGGTCAACCGGCGGCTCACGCTTCCCGCCGCGAGGTTCGAGCTCCGCGCCACCGTGGAGCACCGCGGCGTGCTCACGATCCGCTCGGACGAGGGCCCGCTCTCCGGAGAGGTCAGCAACACCGACCCGGCGTATCGGAAGCAGGGGACCCTCGGCGTGGCGCTGGAGGATTTCGAACCCGTGGTCGCGACCGCGGAGCCGCTCGAAGATTCCGATGCGGCTCGCCGGGCGGCCGAGCTCACGAACACCTTCGTCCAGGGCTCGAACAAGGTGCTGGACGCCTCGCAGGTCAACCGGCACCGCCTCGCCGAGGGAAAACTCCCCGGCAATCTGATCCTGACGCGTGACGGAGGCGATCACGTTCCGGACCTCCAGCCGATCAAGGCGCGTTTCGGTCCGACCTGGGGCTGCTTCGTGGAGATGCCGGTCGAGCGCGGCATCGCCATGCTCCTCGGCATGGAGCCGGTCGACGCTCCGCGCCTCCTCGAGGACGAGGACTACGCCCGCTGGGCTGCCCTTGCGGCGGAGGCTCTCGAAGGATTCGATGCCCTCTATATCCACATCAAGGGGCCGGACGTCCCCGCCCACGACGGCCGCGCGGACGACAAGCGCGACATCATCGAGACGATCGATCGCGCGTTCTTCTCCGAGGTGTTGCGTCAGGTGGACCTCTCCCGGACGGTGCTCGCAGTCACCGCCGACCACTCGACGTCATGCCTGCGGATGGCCCATACGGACCAGCCCGTGCCGCTCCTCGTGTCCGGCCCCGGCGTCGCGTCGGACTCCGTGAGCACGTTCGGGGAGCGAGCCGTGCGCGAAGGAGCGCTCGGCTCTCTCGCGGGCGTGGAGATCGTTCCGGGCCTGATCGACTTCATCCGGCCCTGACTGCCGCGACCTCAAGGAACAACAGCGGTGTCAGCCCAAACCGCTCCGGCTAACCGTTCCGTACAACGAGGCGCGGGGCAGATGTACGCAGCATTGCCCGTGGAATGGGCCACGGGTATTGTTTGCCTCCGGGAGACTGGGAGAGGGGGACCGGGATGCGCGGAAGGTTCGCAGCACGGGTACTCGGCGTCGCCATGGTGTTCACGATGGTGGCGGTCGCGTGCTCCAGCAGTAGCGGCGGGGGCTCGGGCGGAAGCTCGTCCACGCAGCCACACACCGGTGGCGAGGCCGTATTCGGAGCCGAGCAGTGGCCGCAATGCCTGAACCCGATCACGTCGTGCTCGTTCGCGTCCTGGTACTTCTACACGGTCCAGGAGCACGTCATGCCGCAGATGATGCGCATGTCGGTCGACAACAAGTTCGAGGCATCTCCGCTCCTCACCGAGGCTCCCTCCATCGACAACGGCGGCGTCAAGCAGGTCGGGAAGGGCATGGACATCACGTATCACATGAACCCCGACGCCGTATGGGCCGACGGGTCTCCGATCACGTCGTCGGACGTCGAGTTCACGTGGAAGGCCATCCTGAACACGACCGGCACGATTTCCACCTCGGGGTACGACCAGATCACCAGCATCGACACGAAAGACCCGAACACCGCGGTGATCCACATGAGCGCGGTCTACGTTGACTGGCCTGACCTCTTCGGAGGCTTGCTGGGCTACGTTCTTGAACAGAAGGCGTTCCCGGACGCGAACGCGGACAAGCCCGATCTCTCGAGTGAGATGACCTCGGACGTGCCGTTCTCCG
>JBJMLP010000021.1:0-4572 GCA_045805245.1 Actinomycetota bacterium
GATCCCGGCATCTGCGCGTTCGACGTGACGTTCCGTCTCTCCGGCTCCTTCAAGAACGTCGACTACTACGACAACAGCGGGTTCCTGTACAGGACGATCGACACGGTCGGCGGTGGTGGACCCTTCAGGGTCACCGCGACGGCGCACGGGACCACGCTCACGATGCAGAACGAGGCGTTCTCCGCGGTGATCACCTACAGCCGTGACGGCTCCGTCGCGACGTACACGCAGCGCGGTCTCTTCGACAAGTTCACCGTACCGGGCGGAGGCACCGTTCTGTTGGATACGGGAAAGGCGGTCTTCGCTGAGCCCAGCGAGGAGATCCTGTTCATCGCGGGTCCTCACGAGGCCGTGAACGGCGAATTCGACGCGTTCTGCACCGCGTTCGGATAGGCGTTCGCCGCTGACCGGGAGCAGGGAAAGCCCTCATCTTTCCGAACGCCGGAGATCGATGGATCGACAAGAGCGCACGAGTGGGATCGTCCTCGCGGGGGGGCGCTCCTCTCGCTTCGGGAGCGAGAAGATGGCCGCGGAGTATCGGGGGCGGCCGCTGCTGCTTCACGCCGTGGAGGTCGTCGACTCCCTTTCCGACGAGACGCTGCTCGTGATCTCCCCGGAGGCCGAGGAGCCGGAGGGAGTTCCCCTCGGTGTCCGATTTGTCCGCGACTCCGCGGCGTTCAGGGGGCCGCTCGCCGGGCTCTCCGCGGGACTGGCCCGCGCGACGGGGGACGTCGCGATCGTCGCCGGCGGCGACATGCCGCGCCTCGCGCGGCTCGTGCTCGTCCAGATGCGACGGATGCTGGAGAGTTCCGACACCGACGCGGTCGCCCTCCTGGAGGGAGCGGACGTCCGGCCATTGCCGCTGTTGCTCCGGACGCGGGTCAGCCCGATCGTCGAGGACCTCCTCCGCGAGGGGGAAAGGAGCCTGCGCGCGCTCCTCGCGTCATTCGGGGTCGTGGAGTTCGAGGAGACCGAGTGGCGGAAGCTCGATCCGGACGGCGGCACGCTTCTCGACGTCGACAGCCCTGAAGATCTCCGCAAGTAGACTCGCGACTTCGATCCCATCTCGTAAGGAGCCAGCCCATGCAGTCGGAGATCAAGTACTCGCCGTCGTATTCGCTCGCGATCGTGACGCTCGCCGCGGGAGAGGCGATCCAGGCTGAGTCCGGTTCGATGGTCAGCATGTCTCCCGGTGTGGAGATCGAGACGAAGGCGAAGGGCGGCCTCCTCGGAGGGCTGAAGCGTTCCGTCCTCGGAGGCGAGAGCTTCTTCCTCAACACCTTCACCGCTCCGAGCGGCGGCCAGATCACGATGGCGCCCGCGCTCCCCGGAGACATCCGGCACATGCAGATGTCGGGCGAGACGCTGTTCATCCAGTCCGGCTCGTACATGGCCTCCGCGCCGGCCATCAACATCGACACGAAGTGGGGCGGCTCGAAGACGTTCTTCTCCAGCGAGGGCCTGTTCCTGTTGAAGGCGACCGGCGCCGGCGACCTGTTCGTCTCCAGCTACGGGGCGATCCACGAGATCGACCTCGGGCCGGGGGAGCACTACACGATGGACACGGGCCATATGGTCGCGTTCGGTGAGGGCGTCGGTTACGAGGTCCGGAAGGTCGGCGGCTGGAAGTCGACGTTCCTTTCCGGAGAGGGACTCGTGGTTGACCTCACGGGACCGGGGAAGGTGTACATGCAGACGCGGAGCCCGCAGGGATTCCTCGCCTGGCTGATCCCGCAGCTCCCGAAGGACAACTCCTAGGAGGTCGCGATGGAGTACCGGACCCTCGGTCGGACCGGGGTGGAGGTCAGCACCTTCTGCCTCGGAGCGATGATGTTCGGCTCGTGGGGCAACACCGACGAGGACGAGTGCGTCCGCATCGTCCATGCCGCGCTCGACGCCGGCATCAACTTCGTCGACACGGCCGACGTGTACTCGGAGGGTCAGAGCGAGGAGATCGTCGGCCGCGCGCTGAAGGGCCGCCGCGACGAGGTCGTGCTCGCGACCAAGGTGCACGGCGAGATGGGGCCGGGCCGGAACGAACGCGGGAACTCCCGTCTCTGGATCTTCCAGGAGGTCGAGAACTCCCTGCGACGTCTGCAGACGGACCACATCGATCTGTATCAGCTCCACCGGCCGGATCCCGCGACGGACATCGAGGAGCAGCTCGGCGCGCTCACCGATCTCGTTCGTCAGGGGAAGATCCGATACTTCGGCTGCTCGACGTTCCCCGCGTGGCAGATCGCGGAGGCGCACGCCGCCAGCGAGCGGCGGCGACTGGAGCCGTTCTCGACGGAACAGCCGCCGTACTCGATCTTCGTCCGTGGCATCGAGCAGGACGTGTTGCCGGTCGCGCAGCGTTCGGGGATGGGCGTGCTGGTGTGGAGCCCGCTCGCCGGCGGATGGCTCGCGGGCAGGTACCGCCGCGGCCAGGACACGCCGAAGGACTCCCGCGCCGTTCGGTTCGCGGAGCAGGGAAGGGCGGTCGCGAGCCGATACGACATGTCCCTGCCCGAGAATCAGCGGAAGCTCGAGATCGTCGAGGAGCTGATCGATCTCGCGGAGAAGCAGGAGATGCCGCTCCAGCATCTCGCCCTCGCGTTCGTGCTGGAGCACCCGGGAGTGACGTCCGCGATCGTCGGCCCGCGGACGATGGAGCAGCTGGAGGACCTGCTCGGCGGAGCGGAGGCGCGCGTGTCCGACGATGCGCTCGACCGGATCGACGAGCTCGTTCCTCCGGGAAGTGTCGTGTTGTCCGCCGACCGCGGATTCGAGGCGCCGTGGATGGCTCCGGAGGCCCGCCGCAGGCGATAACGCGTGCGGGCGAAGGTCCGATTCCGTTCGGGACACGAACCGGCTAAGCTCTGAAATGAAGAGCGGCGCCGCTCGGCCCGCGCATCAGATCTCTCCCGTTCCCCTTCCGGAAAGGACCTTCGCATGCCCCGACGGATCCTGATCATGGGCGCGGCCGGCCGCGACTTCCACAACTTCAACGTGGCGTACCGTGACCGCTCCGAGTTCGAGGTGGTCGCGTTCACGGCCACCCAGATCCCGTTCATCAACGACCGGACGTATCCGAAGGAGCTCGCCGGCGACGGCTATCCGAACGGCATCCCGATCCACGACGAGAGCGCGCTTCCCCGCCTGATCGCTGAGCTGAACGTCGACGAGGTCGTCTTCGCGTACTCCGACGTCTCCCACGAGTACGTGATGCACAAGGCGAGCGAGGTCCTCGCGTCCGGCGCGAGCTTCGCGCTCCTCGGGCCGAAGGAGACCGCCCTGAAGGCGAGCGTTCCCACGGTGGCCGTCTGCGCCGTCCGAACCGGCTCCGGAAAGAGCCAGACGACCCGCAAGGTCGCGGCGACACTCCGCGACGCCGGCAAGCGCGTCGTCGTCGTCCGCCACCCGATGCCCTACGGCGACCTCCTCGCGCAGCGCGTGCAGCGGTTCGCCTCCATGGAGGATCTCGACGAGGCGAACGTCACGGTCGAGGAGCGCGAGGAGTACGAGCCGCACATCGCCGCCGGCACCGTCGTCTACGCCGGGGTCGACTACGGCGCGATCCTCGAGCAGGCCCAGAAGGAGTGCGACGTCCTCCTCTGGGACGGCGGCAACAACGACCTGCCGTTCTACGAGCCGGACGTCCATCTCACCGTTGTCGATCCGCTCCGCGCTGGACACGAGACCAGGTATCACCCGGGAGAGGCGAACCTCCGTATGGCGGACGTCCTGGTGATCAACAAGCTCGACTCCGCCGATCCGGGAAAGGTCCGAGAGGTCGAGGCGACGATCCAGGAGCTCAACCCGAAAGCAACGGTGATCCGCGCCAACAGCCCGACGACCGTCGACGATGCCGACGCGATCAAGGACAAGCGCGTGATCGTGATCGAGGACGGCCCGACGCTCACCCACGGGGAGATGAAGTTCGGCGCCGGCGTCGTTGCGGCGGAGAGGAACGGCGCGAAGGAGATCATCGACCCGCGCCCCTACGCGACCGGCACGATGCTCGAGACCTATAACAAATACGACGTCGGCCACGTGGTCCCGGCCATGGGCTACTCGGCGAAGCAGCTCTCGGAGATGGAGCAGATGATCAACGCCGCCGACTGCGACCTCGTGGTGATCGCGACGCCGATCGACCTCCGGCGCCTGATCGACATCGAGAAGCCGGCGGTTCGGGTCCGCTACGATCTCCAGGAGATCGAGGGGTCCCCGACCGTGCGTGACGTGCTCGCACCCGTCCTCGGTTAGCGCAGGAGATCTTCCCCGATGGAACGCGTCACGATCGCGCTGGGCGGCAACGCGCTTCTTCGCCGCGGCGAGGAGGACACGTTCGAGGAGATGTACGGCAACGCTCGCAGGGCGGCGGAGCGGATCGCCGACATCGCTGCTTCAGGCTGGGAGGTCGTGGTCACCCACGGCAACGGGCCGCAGGTCGGCCGCATCCTCCTCCAGCAGGAGTCGGCGTCGGGGTGGGTGCACCCGATGCCGCTCGACGTCTGCGGAGCGGAGAGCCAAGGCCAGATCGGCTATCTGTTGCAGGTCACGATCGGCGACGTCTTCTTCGAGCGCGGA
>JBJMLP010000022.1:0-12162 GCA_045805245.1 Actinomycetota bacterium
CTCCGACCTCAACCCGACGCTCGAGAAGGCGGGGATCGTCGACGGCCAGCAGTACTTCATCGTCGCCGACTGGGGATTCGCGGCTCCGATGTACCGCCAGGACAAGGTCACGCCGAAGGAGGACTCCTGGAGCCTCCTCTGGGACACCAGCTACAAGGGGCGCATCGCCTGGGAGGACAGCCTCAACATGTTCATCGTCGCCGCGTACTTCAACGGCGTGGACGACCCCTGGAACATGACCCCGAGCGAGATCGACGACATGAAGTCGTTCCTGATCACCCAGAAGAAAGCCGTCTCTCCGCAGCTCTGGCTCGACCAGACCGACATCGACCAGAAGTTCAAGTCGGAGGACGTCTACGTCGGATACGCCTGGCCGGCGTCGTGGGTGGTCGGCGAGGGGAACGGGTTGGATCTCGTCTACATGCAGCCGAAGGAAGGCCGGACCTCCTGGTACTGCGGCTTCGGCCTCTTCAAGGACACGGAGAACTATCACCACGCACACGACTACGTGGACGCGTGGATGAGCCCGGAGTCGGCCCTGTGGCTGCTCAATAACTACGGCTACGGCCACACCAACACCAAGATCGATCTCTCGAAGGCCGATCCCGCGACGGTGAAGGCGTTCTCGCTCGACGACCCGACCGTGCTGGAGGAGCCGACGACGCACGTGGAGCGCCCGATCGGCGATCGCCCCGCGTACGACGCCGCGTGGGTGGAGGTGAAGTCGGCCTGAGCGCCGGCGACTCCAGAGCCGGGTAGCGCGGAGTGGCGTCGGGGACGATCCGCCGGGCGGAGCGACGCTCCGCAGGCAGGCAGTGGCCGCTGACCGCGGGACTCCTGTCTGCGCCCCTACTGTGGCTCCTGTTGTTCTTCCTCGTCCCGATCGCGGTCGTCGCCCTCTACAGCGTCGGGAAGCTCCAGCTGTTCCCCACCGACTCCGCGGTCTTCTCGTTCGATGACTGGCGGAACTTCTTCGGCGGAAACTCCGTGTACCTCGGACTCTTCTGGAAGTCGATGCGCGTCGCGCTCACCGTGGCGGTCGTCGTCGTGGTGCTGTCCTATCCCGTCGGCTACTTCCTGGCGCTCGCCGCGGGGAAGCGTCGCTACGTCCTGCTCCTGCTGATCATCACACCGTTCCTGACGAGCTTCCTCCTGCGCGTGCTCGCCTGGAAGGTGATCCTCGGGCACAGCGGAGTGGTGAGCTCCCTGTTGGTGTCGCTCAACCTGCGGAGCCCCGACCAGCCGATCTCCTGGCTGATCTACAGCCAGTTCAGCGTGATGCTGGTGCTCGTCTACGTGTGGGTGCCGTTCGTCGCGCTCCCCATCTTCGTGACGCTCGAGAACCTCGATCGCTCGCTTCTCGAGGCGGCGGGCGACCTCGGCGCCAGCCGCTGGAAGACGTTCTTCCGCGTCACGCTTCCGCTGAGCCTTCCGGGGCTCATCGCAGCGTTCGTCTTCGTCTTCATCCCGACGATCGGAGAGTTCGTGACGCCCCTGCTCGTCGGAGGAAGCAGCGGGTTCCTCTACGGCAACGCGATCAGAGACCTCTTCGAGTCCGGCCTCGACTGGCAGACGGGCTCGGTTCTGTCGCTGTTCCTCCTCGGCGTCGTCGCGGTGCTCACCGCGGTGTTCGCGCGGTTCCTCCGTCCGGACGCGGTGGTGCGCGACTGATGGCCGAGAACGTCGCGGCGTCGAGATGGGCGTCCCGTTCGCTGAAGGGCTACTTCGTGTTGCTCGCGCTGTTCCTCTACGCCCCGCTCGTGATCCTCGCGATCTTCTCCTTCAACAACAGCAAGACGATCGGATTCCCGCTCAGCGGCTTCACGACGAAGTGGTATGGCGAGTTCGTGTCCAACGGCCAGCTCTTGCGATCGCTCCGAGCGAGCGTGATCGTCGCCGCGGCCTCGAGCCTCATCGCAGTCGCCATCGGCATCTGCGCCTCGATCGCCCTCGTCCGCCGGCGGTTCCGTGGGAAGGGGGTCGTGTCGGCGCTCGCGCTCTCCCCGCTCGTGATCCCCTACCTCGTGTTCGGGATCTCGCTCCTGATCCTGTTCAAGACGGTGGACAAGGTCCTCACCGACTGCTGCGGGTTCTATCTCGGCCTCGGCCTGCACACGATCGTCATCGGCCACGTCGTGATCGCGATCCCCTACACGATCCTCGTGATCATGCCCCGGCTCCAGCGCCTGAATCCGTCGCTCGAGGAGGCGGCCCGCGACCTCGGAGCCAGTCCCTTCCGTTCGTTCGGACGGGTGACGTTCCCGTTGCTGATGCCGGCGATCGTGTCTGCGCTCCTGATCGCGTTCACGTTGTCGTTCGACGAGTACGCGATCGCCGGCTTCCTCGCGGGCGACACCGCGACGTGGCCGGTCTATCTCTTCTCGCAACTGCGGGTTCCGGTGCTGCTGCCGCAGCTGATCGCGGTGTCGGTGATCATCCTGATCGTGTCGCTGTCGCTCGTCGTCACGACGGAGGTGTTCCGACGGCGGGCAGAGCGGAGGCTCGAGGCTCCTGCGGCCTAGCTCTCCGAGAGGTAGATGTTCTTCACCTCGGTGTAGAGGTTCACCGCGTGCATCCCCATCTCCCGTCCGATGCCGCTCTGCTTGTAGCCACCGAACGGAGCTTCCGTGAAGACGCTGCTCGCCGAGTTCACCCCGATCGTTCCGGTTCGGAGCGCTTTCGCGACGCGGATGGCGCGGCCGAGGTCGCGCGTCCAGATCGAGCCGGAAAGCCCGTACGGCGAGTCGTTCGCCATGCGGACGACCTCCTCCTCGGTGTCGAAAGGGATCATGGAGGCGACGGGGCCGAAGATCTCCTCCTGCGCGACCCGGGAGGAGTTGTCGACGTCGGCGAGCACCGCCGGTCGCAGGTAGAACCCGTCGCCCTCGGGAACATCGCCGCCCGTCACGCGACGCGCTCCCTCTTCCGAGGCGATCTCCAGATAGTCGAGCGAGGTCTGCCGCTGGCCCGCGGAGATCAGAGGACCCATCTCCGTCTCCTCCTCGAGCGGCGATCCGAGGCGGACGGACTCGGCGCGCTTCGCGAAGCGCTCGACGAACTCCTCGTACACGGGCCGCTGCACGAACTGTCGGGAGCGTGAACAGCAGTCCTGGCCCGCGTTGTCGAACACCGACCACAGGGAGGGCTCCACGGCTTCGTCGAGGTCGGCGTCGGCGAAGACGACGTTCGCGGACTTGCCGCCGAGCTCGAGCGACACCCGCGCGATGTGCTGCGCGGCCGTCTGCATCACCTGACGGCCGACGTCGGTCGAGCCCGTGAAGCTGATCTTCGACACGCGGGGATCGGAGACGAGGGCGGCGGCGACCGTTGAACCAGGTCCAGGAAGCACGCTCAGCGCGCCTTCGGGCAGCCCCGCCTCCTCGAGGATCTCGGCGATCGCCAGAGCGGTGAGCGGTGTCTGGGACGCGGGCTTGAGCACCGCGGTGTTCCCGCACGCAAGCGCGGGCGCGAGCTTCCAGGAGGCGATGACGGCGGGGAAGTTCCACGGCGTGATCAGCGCGCAGACCCCGACGGGCTCGCGGAGCGTGAGGTCGATGCCGGGCTGGGCGATCGGCACCGTCTCCCCGAGGATCTTCGTCGGTGCGCCGCCCCAGTACTCGAAGACGTTGGCGACGAGTGAGATCTCTCCGCGCGCCGCGAAGATCGGCTTGCCCGCATTGCGTGCCTCCAGGCGCGAGAGGTCCTCCGACCGGTCGCGGATCAGCTCCGCGGCGCGGAGCAGCACGCGGCCCCGATCGCGAGCGGCGGTGCGGGGCCACTCGCCCTCCTCGAACGCCCGGTGCGCGATGTCGACGCCGCGCCGAGCGTCCTCCGAGCCGGCTCGTGCGACCGTTTCCATCGAGCGGCCGGTCGAGGGCTCGACGACGTCGAACGTCTCCCCCTCCACGGCGTCAGCGCGCTTGCCTCCCAGAACCAGCTGTTGGGTCACCGACGCCTCCCGTCCGTTCCGGCGATGATAGGCGCTCGGCCTGCTGCGACGGGAGGGGCGATGCGGCTCGACGGCAAGGTGGCGCTCATCACGGGAGGCGCGAGCGGCATGGGCCGCGTCGCCGCGGAGCTGTTCGCGAGCGAGGGTGCGAAGGTCGTGCTCACCGACGTCAACGACGAGGCCGGAGAGGAGGCCGCGTCGGCCGCAGGCGACGGCGCGCTCTTCGTCCACGACGACGTCTCCAAGGAAGACGACGCCAAGCACATGATCAGCACCGCGGTGCAGCGCTTCGGAAAGCTCGACGTCCTCTACAACAACGCGGGCATCATGCCTGGCGAGGACGGGTCGGTGCATTCCACGGAGAAGCGCATCTGGGACGTCGTCCTCGATGTGAACGTCAAGGGCGTCGCGTTCGGGTGCAAGTTCGGAATTCCGGCGATGCTCGAGTCCGGAGGGGGTTCCATCATCAACGTGGCCTCGTTCGTCGCATGGATGGGCGCGGCCACGTCCCAGACGGCGTACACCGCGTCGAAGGGCGCGGTCCTGTCGATGACCCGGGAGATCGCGGTGGAGTACGCGCGCAAGGGCATCCGCTGCACCGCCCTCTGCCCGGGCCCGATCGAGACCCCGCTCCTGATGCAGCTCCTGTCCGACGAGGAGAAGAAACAGCGCCGATTCGTCCACATCCCGATGGGCCGCCTCGGCCGGGCGGAGGAGCTCGCGAAGGCGGCGCTCTTCCTCGCCTCGGACGACTCGAGCTTCATGACCGGCGCCTCGCTCATCGTCGACGGGGGGGTCACGGCCGCCTACGTCACGCCGGAGGACTAGTTCCTTCCGATGGTTCGGCGGCCGACGCGCAACGCCAGCCTTGACGCCGGGCGCCGCAGAGGTTCCTAATACCGCAGCGCTCTACGTCTGACCACCCAGGGGGGAGTGGGGAAATGGACGATGCCTCGGATGCGCGTGTGAGTCCCGCGCCCGGAACCGCCGGAACCGCCGCACGGAGCGATCAGGAGCGACTCCACGAGCTCGGCTACGCGCAGGAGCTCAAGCGCGGCATGGGGGCGTTCTCCAACTTCGCCGTTTCCTTCACGATCATCTCGATCCTGTCCGGCTGCCTGACGCTGTTCGGCTACGGGATGTACGTCGGCGGCCCGACGTCCTCCGCCTACGGCTGGCCGCTCGTCGGGATCATGGTCACGTTCGTCGCGCTCGCGATGGCGGAGATCTGCTCGAGCTTCCCCACCGCCGGGGGCCTCTACTACTGGGCCGCCAAGGTCGCCCCGAAGAACGGCCCGGCGTGGGCATGGTTCACGGGATGGTTCAACCTTCTCGGCCAGGTTGCGGTCACAGCCGGCATCGACTTCGGGTTCGCCGCCTTCTTCTGTGCATTGCTCCATTTCGCGTTCAACGTCGAAGTGACGAAGCTGATCCTCATCGGCAGCTACACGGGGATCCTCGCCGTCCACGCGCTCATGAATACGTTCGGGATCAAGCTGGTCGCATTGCTGAACGACGTGAGCGTGTGGTGGCACGTGGCCGGGGTTCTCGTCATCTTCGGGATCCTGTACTTCGTCCCGGATCAGCACACGAGCTTCTCGAGCATCTTCAGCTTCAGCCAGACGCCGGCGGCGAAGGGAGAGGTGGCCGGCTTCATCAACGGGACCGGCTTCACGAACGGACTCTTCGGCACGACCATCTACGTCTTCCTCATCGGACTGCTGCTCGCGCAATACACGCTCACGGGATACGACGCCTCCGCACACATGACGGAGGAGACCCACGACGCCGACATCTCGGGTCCGAAGGGCGTCTACCGCTCGGTCGTCGTCTCGGTGATCTTCGGCTGGATCCTCCTTCTCGGTGTCTGGTACGCGGTGCAAGGCCAGGCCGGCTATGCGCGAGCGCTCGCGTTCCAGCCGGCAACGAGCTACGTCGCCGCTCCGGCTCAGATCTTCTTCGATGCTGTCGGAAAAGGCACGACGATCTTCATGCTCCTGATCGTGGTCGGCGCGCAGTTCTTCTGCGGGATGTCCTCGGTCACCGCGAACTCGAGGATGATCTACGCGTTCTCTCGGGACGGGGCGATCCCCGGGTCCAAGTTCTGGCATCGCATCAACAAGCGAACTCGCACCCCGACCAACTCGATCTGGTTCGCCGCGGTCGGTGCGTGGCTCCTCGTTGCTCCCGCCTACTGGTTCGGAAGCACCGTCGCGTACTTCGCCGTCACCTCGGTCGCCGTGATCGGTCTCTATATCGCGTACGTCATCCCCACCTACCTTCGTCTCCGAGCAGGAGAAGCGTTCATGCCCGGCAGGTGGAACCTCGGAAAGTGGAGCAAGCCGGTCGGATGGATCGCCGTGGTGTGGGTGGTCTTCATCTGCATCATGCTGATGATGCCGCAGTTCGCTCCGGCTGGCGGAAAGCTGATCGACTTCCTGAACTTCGCTCCGATCGCGGTCCTCGTCGTGATCGGATTCGCCGGCATCTACTGGCTCGTGTCGGCGCGCAAATGGTTCAAGGGCCCGAAGGTGATGGGATCGCCCGAAGAGCTCCAGGCGATCGAACGTGACCTGGAGAGCGTCTAGCTCTCGGCATCGGGAGCAACGGGGGCGCGGTCCGACTCGGGCCGCGCCCTCACCGTCCGAGGAGGGACGATGGAGCTGCAGGGCAAGATCGACGCCAAGGAGCTGAAGCACCTCACCGACTCAGGCGAGGTCGACACCGTCCTCTGCATGTTCACGGACCTCCAGGGCCGCTTCATGGGCAAGCGAGTCCTCCCCGACTTCTTCCTGGAGGAGATCCTCGGGGAGGAAGGACTCCACGCATGTCTCTACCTCCTCGCGATCGACATGGAGATGGAGCCCCTCCCCGGCTACGACTACGCCAGCTGGGACACCGGATACGGCGACTTCCGAATGATCCCGGACATGGCGACGATGCGCGTCTGCCCGTGGCTCGAGAAGACCGCGATGGTGATCTGCGACATCGCCGACGAGGAAACGGGCGAGCCCGTGGAGGTCTCCCCGCGCCGGATCCTCAAGCGCCAGATCGAGCGCGCCGCCGAACAGGGATTCCTGATCAAGACCGGCTCGGAGCTCGAGTTCTATCTCTTCAAGGACTCGTTCGACGAGCTCGCCGCGCGCGGGTACCGGGACGCGCGTCCGTCGTCGAGCTACATCATGGATTACCACATGCTCCAGACGACCAAGGACGAGTGGATCATCCGCAAGATCCGCAACGACATGCGCGGCGCCGCGATCCCCGTGGAGTTCTCCAAGGGTGAGTTCGGAAAGGGTCAGCAGGAGATCAACATCACGTATTCCGACGCGTTGTCGAACGCGGACCACCACTCCCTCTACAAGCACGGCGTGAAGGAGATCGCCGCACTCTCCGGCGTCGCCGCGACGTTCATGGCGAAATGGACGATGGCCGAGGCCGGCTCGTCGTGCCACGTCCACTCGAGCGTGTGGAACGCCGACGGCTCCGAGTCGCTGATGTGGAGCGACGAAGGCGCGCACCACATGTCGGATCTCTACCGCTGGTACCTCGGCGGCCTGCTCTCCACCGCGAAGGAGATGGCGTGGATGTACGCGCCGTTCGTGAACTCCTACAAGCGCTACCAACTCGGATCGTGGGCCCCGACCGCGATCGTCTGGAGCCACGACAACCGGACCTCGGGCTTCCGGACGGTGGGAGAGCACGGCGGCTCGCGCGTCGAGTGCCGGATCCCGGGCGCCGACGCGAACCCGTACCTCGCGTTCGCCGCGACCATCGCGAGCGGCCTCCACGGCATCGCGAACAAGATCGAGCCGCCGGAGATGTTCGTCGGCAACGCCTACGAGGCGAGGGACGTGGAGCGGGTGCCCTCCTCCCTCCACGAGGCGATCGACGTCTTCAAGGAGAGCAAGGTCGCACGGGAAGCCTTCGGGGACTTCGTGGTCGACCATCTCCTCAACACCGCCGTGCAGGAGCAGGTCATGTTCGACAACCTCACGGTGACCGACTGGGAGCTCGCCCGCTACTTCGAGCGCGGTTAGGGCTTCCGGGAACTCCTCCGCTCCGTGGCGCGTCTGTTGGGCGACGTTCCGCACCTGGAGAGGAGGAGGCCGCCCCTGACCTGCGGTTTCGCGCTCGGAGCGCGACTCCGCCGGAGATGGGAGGGCGCTAGCTTGCTTGTCCCGCCCGCCTGAGGGAAATCGCATGCAGGACCCCGATCCCCGAATCCTCGCCCGCGCACAGGGTGGCGACGTGCACGCCTTCGAGGAGCTCGTCCGCTCCTATCAAGCCGACCTCTGGCGCTTCGCGTATCACCTCACTCGCGATCGCGCCCTTGCGGACGACGTCACGCAGGAGGCGTTCATCCGCGCGTTCCGCTTCCTCGGCTCGTACCGCGGCGATGCCAAGTTCACGAGCTGGCTGTTCCGGATCACCCGGAACTGCGGGATGGACGCGCTCCGCGCACGGAAGGCGAACGCGCTCCGCGAACAGCCGCTTCCTGCGCCGGTGACGGATCCCGTCTCCCGAGCGGAGCTCGCGGCGGCGCTCGACGCGGTCTCGGAGGACCACCGCGAGCCGTTCCTGCTGATCGAGGTGTTCGGCCTCTCGTACCAGGAAGCCGCCGACGTCCTTCAGGTCAAGGTCGGCACCGTGAAGAGCCGCATGCACCGGGCGCGGCTCTCGCTCGCGCACGCGCTCTCCGAAGAGGAGGACGCCGGTGGACTGTAGGCGCGTCCAGGCGGCGATCTCCGAGCGGATGGACGGCGAGCATCTGTCGCGCCGCGCCGCCGACGCCGTCGAAGGGCACCTCCCCGGCTGCGCGGAATGCTCCGCCTTCGAGCGGAACGCATGGCGGATCCGCGAGTCCTCGCGCTTCGGCGTCGCCGAGAACGTCCCCGATCTCGTGGAGCCGATCATGGCCGCGGTCCGTTCCGAGGCCGCCTCGAGCGGCGCCGGGGTGGTGACGCTCGAGAAGCCCCGTGCGGCGGGAGCCCCTTCGCCCCGCGAACGATGGGATCGCCCCCGCTCGCTCGCTCCACTCGTTGCCGCCGCGCTCGTCGGTGCGATCGTCGGGAGTGTCGTCGCGGGCGGCCTCCTCTCCTCGCGGCCGACGCCGCTCGCGGCGGCGGACGTCGTCCGCGGCGTCGATGCCGCGGCGAACGACGTGCAGAACTACTCGGCGACCTTCGCGGTGACGGAGTACCACTTCTCCCCCGTCGTTCCCGTGCGGAACTTCACCGTTCACGTGTGGTTCTCCGCGCCCGAGCGGATCCGGCTCGACGTGTCGGACCAGACGGCCTATCCGAGCGCGCGCTTCACGCCGAACAACCTGTCGCTCGTCGCGAACGGATCGCGATGGTCCTCCTCCGGGCCGGGGAGCTGCGGCTCCAGCGCGGGTTCGGCCCCGTCGGCGCCGTCGGCGCCAGCGGGCTGCGCCGTTCGGAACCGGCCGCCGTTCTCTTCCTCGACGCCGTTGCCGACGGACATGATCGTGCCGGTCTCCACACTCGGACAGACGGAGGGACTCTCGGCGCTCGAGCGCGGCCGGATCTCCGGACGACCCGCGGTCCGTGTCGAGCTCTCCTATGCGCGGGCGGCTCCGTTGTTCCCGTACCTCGGCATGGGCGGCACCTGGCGGCCGTACTTCCCCGACGACCGAGTGGTGCTGTGGCTCGACGCCCGGACCTACCTGCCGCTCCGCACCGCGATCTATCCTTCGGCGGATCCCGCCCGCCGGGCGTGGGAGCGTGACCACCGGCTGCCCGTGGAGTCGCCGACGGAGCCCCTCCTCGAGTCCTCGATGATCACGTTCGATCGCGGCCACCCGCCCGCCGGAACCTTCAAGGTTCGCGGCCTCCAGGCGAGCAGCGAGGGGGCGCAGGCTCTGCGGCTCGCGAACGTGCAGGCGGATGCGGGATTCGCTCCCGTTCTTCCCGCCGATCGCGGAGGTCTCGGCCTGTATCGCGTGGTGGGGATGAGCGGCGCCGACGCAGGAAGCGTGCTCGTCACCTACGCCGGCGGCCTCTCCTATCTGAAGGTGCAGGAGTCGGCGACGTGGAACGGTCCCACCCCCTACGGAGGCGTCGCTGCGGAGTCGCAGCGGATCGCACTCCCGCAAGACGGGGTCGGGCTGTACGCCCCCGCGACACCGGTGTTGGGGCGGCGGATCTCTCTGCACACCGATGGCCTCGACGTCTATCTCGAGACGAATCTCCCGCGGAAAGAGCTCGTTCACGTCGCGGGGTCGCTCCCCCTGCACGGCCTCCCGCTACCCGAGTCGTGGACCGCGATCGGAGAGCCGGAGCGGGTGGCACTGGACCGCATCCCGGACGCGGTTCCGTTCCGGCCGCTCCTGCCGGCGCGGCTGCCGGCCGGCTACGACGCCGCGAGTGCGCAGGTCGAGCCCGCCGGAGCCTCGACGGGCTTCACCGTCTTCTATCAGCAGCGGAGCTCCGACCTCGCAGGCGCGACGGTTCGCATCCACGAGGAGCCGGGCACTCTCCTTCCGCCGGCGTCGTCGGCGCATCAGTCGATCGTCGAGGTCCGCGGAGAACACGGACGGTTCACGCCCGACCGTTCCGAGCTCGAGTGGGTGGAGAACGGCGTCTACGTCGCGATCGACGGGAGCGGCCTGCGGCTCCGGGAGCTCCTCTCGATCGCTTCGGCGCTTCGATGAGCCGCCTCTCCGTGCGACTTCCGCACGCCCGGCTCGCGGCCGGGCTCGTGATCGGGTTCCTGCTCGGCGCGACGGTGACGCTCGCGCTCCAGGGAGCCGCCGAGAAGGTGCCGCATTTCGGGCGCCCCGGAGCGGGACGGACGCCGCCCGCGTCGGTGAGCGGCCTTCCTAGGACGACGCCGGAGCCTCCGGCCACGTTCCTCGCCTGGGTTCCCGGCGGCATGCCGGACGGTTTCGAACAGCGAGCGTCGCATCTCTCGGGCATCGATCGGGCGGTCGTGGTCGGGAGCGACAACACGTGGCTCACCAAGTCGTACTCCGCGCAGGGAACGCTCGTCGACGACCCACCGAAGCCGTACATGATCCCGCTCGAGTCCGCGGAGCTGGATCCCCATGCGTATGCCCCGTTCCTTCCTCCGGCGGACCGGAGTGTGACCGCCGACCTCGCCGCCGGTCGCGGGATCCTCGGCGAGACCAGCGCGAAGCTCCGTGGGCTCGGCGTCGGATCCGTGCTCGAGTTCGGTTACGGGCGCCCGAAGCCGGTGCGCGTTCGGATCGCGGCCGTGCTCCCCGACGAGCTCGTCGGAGCGAACGAGCTCCTCGTCTCTCGCGAGGTCGGCCGAAGGATCGGGATCGACCACGATCGCTACGCGCTGCTGCAACCCTCCGGGAACCCGACCGACGCGCAGCTCACGACGAAGCTCCGATCCGTCGTTCCGTCCGGCAGTCCGATCCAGGTTCGCGCTCCCGGAGAGACGCCGTACTTCCGTCAGGGCGACGCCGTCCTCCCGCCCGTCCGCATCAAGCAGATCTTCGGAGAGTTCGACGCGCGTCCCAACGGCGGCTACCTCGACATCGATCCCGCGTGGGAGCGTCAGCACATCGAGACCGCGCACGTGCCGGTGCTGGGCGAGGTCCAATGCAACAGCGTGCTGATCCCGCAGCTCCGCGCTGCGATGGCAGCGGTGAAACGCCGCGGCTTAGCCGGAGCGGTCCACGAGTTCGACGGGTGCTACTCCCCGCGCTTCATCCTGCGGAACCCCGAGGCGAACATCTCGCATCACTCATGGGGGATGGCGTTCGACATCAATGCTTCGGCGAACCCGTACGGCGCGACCCCGCAGCAGAACCCGCGCCTCGTGCGGACGATCGAGCACTACGGGTTCATCTGGGGCGGGACGTTCATCGTTCCCGACGGGAACCATTTCGAGTACAGGAGCCCGCCGCCGGGCGGCTGAGGCGCGAGCGAGCGCGCCGACTCAGGAGCGAGGGCGGTCCGGACAAGCGCGAAGGAAGCAGTGAGCATGCGCCGGTCTGCACTTGCTCGGGTACCGGCCCGGCCCGCAAGCCATCCGAGGCCCGAGCATGCCTCCCGCGGCAGGACGCGCGTGGGTGCTGCTCCCTTCGCCGTCATCTCTCGATGACCACCCGATCCTATGCCGGTCCCTTCGGAAAGGGAAACCGGCCGGACGGGTGATCCTTCGGTCGCGCCGGAGGACGGCTTAGGTCGCGTCGCGTCCGATGCGCGGGCGCAGGA